>NZ_JABWQX020000004.1 GCF_014268655.2 Pseudomonas marvdashtae | reverse complement strand
ACTGGCTTACACCGTGCAGAGCGGCGCGCTCAAGAGCCTCAACGTGAAATGGCGTAACTCGACGATGCGCCGGGATTTCAACGTCAATGAGTTCGATGAGAACCGCTTGATCGTCAGCTATCCGATCAGCTTGTTGTAAGCCAAAGTGGTGGGTCAGAGGGTGTCGATGCCAACTGACCCATCGCTATCGCGAGCAAGCCCGCTCGCACAGGGTATTTCTCAACCTCGCGATTCCACGCCCAACTCATCCCAAACCGACTCGGCCAAGTGAAAAGTTGCATTGGCCGCCGGAATGCCGCAGTAAATGGCGCTCTGCATGATCACTTCCTTGATCTCGCTGCGGCTCACGCCGTTGTTGGCGGCGGCGCGCAGGTGCAGCTTGAGTTCCTCGTTGCGGTTCATGCCGATCAACATGGCGATGGTGATCAGGCTGCGGGTATGACGCGGTAAGCCCGGGCGGGTCCAGATGTCGCCCCAGGCGTGGCGGGTGATCATTTCCTGGAATTCGCTGTTGAATTCAGTCAGGGCATCAAGGCTGCGATCGACGTGGGCATCGCCCAGCACCGCGCGGCGTACTTGCATGCCTTCGTCGTAACGTTGTTTCTCGTCCACAAAAAACTCCTCAGGCACGCCCAGAATCAATCAGGAAATCCACGACCCGCGCGCTGAACGCCGCGCCGGCCTGGACGTTGGACAGGTGCGCGGCATGGAACTCGGCGTACTCGGCGCCACTGACCCGGTCTTGGATAAAGTGCCCACCCGACGGCGGCGTCACCGCATCTTCAGTGCCGGCGATCACCAGCAGCGGCACGCGAATCGCAGACAACTGCTCGCGGAAATCGGCATCGCGCACGGCGGCACAGTTGGCGGCGTAACCCTGAGGCGACGTCGCGGCAAGCATGTCGGTGATTTTCTTGGCCTTGTCCGGATGGGCCTCGGCAAAATCAGGCGTGAACCAACGGGCAATCGACGCATCACGCAAGGCCACCATCGCGGCCTTGCCATCGCGCAATACGGTTTCGATGCGCGGGTTCCACACCGACGGGTCGCCAATCTTGGCGGCGGTGTTGCACACCACCAATTTGTGCAGGCGCTCGCCGGCATTGATCCCTAGCCACTGGCCGATCAAGCCACCCATGGACAAGCCACAGAAGTGCGCCTTGTCGATGTTCAACTGATCGAGCATCGCCAGCACGTCGCGGCCCAGCTGTTCGATGCTGTAGGGGCCTTCGGTGACCAGCGACTGGCCGTGGCCACGGGTGTCGAAACGCAGCACGCGAAAGTGTTCGCTGAAGGCCGGGATCTGTTCATCCCACATGTGCAGATCGGTGCCCAGGGAGTTGGAGAGCACCAGCACCGGGGCGTCTTGTGGCCCGTCCAATCGCCGCTCATCAAAACAATAGTTCAGTTCGCCCTCGGCGAGTTTGACCAATCCCACAACGATCTCCTTTCAGGCGTTCAAGGCAAGGTGTTCGGCCACTGCCCGGGCAACCCAGGTCTGGGCTTGTCCGAGGTAGTGCGCCGGGTCGAGCAGATGATCAAGTTCGGTTGCGGACAACTGCGCGGTGACCTGGGGTTCGTCTCCCAGCACCGCACGTAAATGCCGCTGTTCGGCCACGGCGCGCTTGCAGCATTGCTCCAGCAAATGATGCGCCGTGTCGCGGCCAACCCGCTGGGCCAGGGCGATGCTCACCGCTTCGGCCAGCACCAGCCCTTGGGTCAGTTCCAGGTTGCGGGCCATACGTGCCGCATCCACTTCCAGCCCTTCGGCCAGCAGCCGCGCCTGTTGCAGGGCGCCGGAGACCAGGCAGCAGATTTCCGGCAGGGTTTCCCATTCGGCGTGCCACAGGCCCAGGCTACGTTCATGTTCTTGAGGCATGGCGCTGAACAACGTCGACACCAGGCCTGGCACCCGCGTCGCCGCGCCAATCAACACGGCCGCGCCCACCGGGTTGCGCTTGTGCGGCATGGTCGACGAACCACCTTTGCCCGGCGCTGAAGGCTCGAACGCTTCGCCGGCCTCGGTCTGCATCAACAGGCAGACGTCGCGCCCCAACTTGCCCAGGCTGCCGGCGACCAAGCCCAGCACCGCGCCGAACTCCACCAAACGATCGCGCTGGGTGTGCCACGGCTGTTCCGGCAGGGTCAGTTGCAGTTCGGCGGCCAAGGCTTCGGCGACCGGTAGCGCCTGGTCGCCCAAGGCGGCGAGTGTCCCGGAGGCGCCGCCGAATTGCAGCACCAGCAAGCGCGGCTTGAGTTCTCGCAAGCGTTGGCGACTGCGGGTGATCGCCCCCAGCCAACCGGCGATCTTCATGCCCAAGGTCACCGGGGTTGCGTGTTGCAACCAGGTGCGCCCGGCCAGCGGCGTGGCGGCGTAGCGTTCGGCTTGTCGGGCCAGGGTGCCCGCCAGTTGCGCCAGCTCTGCCTCGATCAGGCCCAACGCCTGACGCAATTGCAGGACCAACCCGCTGTCCATCACATCCTGGCTGGTGGCGCCCAGGTGTACGTAGCGCTCAGCCTCGGCGCTCTGGGCGGCGATGCGCTTGCCCAGCGCCTTGACCAGCGGGATTGCCGAGTTGCCAGCGCTGGCGATTGCTTCGCTCAACTGCGAAAAATCGTACAGCTGGGCGCGACAGGCGTTCTCGATCGGCGCCACCGCGTCTTGGGGAATCAACCCTACCCGCGCCTCGGCCCGCGCCAGTGCCGCCTCGACATCCAGCATCGCCTGGACCCGCCCCGCATCGCAGAACACCTCGCGCATGTCGCGAGCGGTGAAATAGGCATCGAACAGCTGATTGCCCGGTCGTTCGCTCATAAACAGTCCTTCGGAAAATGGATGCCTTTGTGGCGAGGGGATTTATCCCCGCTGGGCTGCGCAGCAGCCCCAAACAGTCGACTCGATCTGCCTGACACAGCGAGTTGCGGATAGGGGCGCTTCGCGCCCCAACGGGGATAAATCCCCTCGCCACAATGAACCAAACAAGCCTTAAAGGTCATGGTGCAGATACGCCGGCTGCTTGGGCAGGCGCAGGCTGAACAGGAACGCCACCACCATCATCACCGTCACATACCAGTAAAAGGCATTCTCCATGCCCTGGGCCTTCAGGCTCAAGGCAACGTATTCGGCCGAACCACCAAAAATCGCATTGGCCACCGCGTAGGCCAACCCTACTCCCAGCGCCCGCACTTGCGGTGGAAACATTTCAGCTTTCACCAGGCCGCTGATGGAGGTGTAGAAACTGACGATCGCCAGCGCCAACGTAATCAGGACAAACGCCAGGAACGGGCTGCTGATGCTTTTGAGGGTCAGCAGGATCGGCACCGTGCACAACGCCCCCAGGGCACCGAACCAGAGCATGGAGTTACGCCGGCCGATCTTGTCCGCCAGCATGCCGAACAGCGGCTGCATGCACATATAGAGGAACAGAGCACCGGTCATGATGTAGCTGGCGGTCTTGGCGTGCATGCCGGCGGTGTTCACCAGGTATTTCTGCATGTAGGTGGTGAAGGTGTAGAAAATCAGCGAACCGCCGGCGGTGTAGCCCAGCACGGTGATGAACGCGGCCTTGTGGTCGCGAAACAGCGCCGCAATGCTGCCGGCGTCCTTGTTTTCGCGCATTTCCTTACTGCTGGTTTCCTTCAGGGAGCGCCGCAGGAACAGGGAAATCAATGCGGCCGCGGCGCCCACCACGAATGGGATCCGCCAGCCATAGGCGCGCAACTCTTCTTCGCTGAGAAATTGTTGCAGGATCACCACCAGCGACACCGCCAATAGTTGCCCGCCGATCAGCGTCACGTACTGGAACGAGGCGAAAAAGCCGCGTTGGCCCTTGAGGGCGACTTCGCTCATGTAGGTGGCGGTGGTGCCGTATTCACCGCCCACCGACAGGCCTTGCAACAAACGCGCGAACAACAGCAGCACCGGTGCCCAGACGCCGATGTCCTTGTAGGTCGGCAGGCAGGCGATGAGCAACGAGCCGAAGCACATCATCATCACCGAGATCATCATCGAATTCTTGCGCCCGTGACGGTCCGCCACTCGACCAAAGATCCAACCGCCAATGGGCCGCATCAGGAAGCCGGCGGCGAACACGCCGGCCGTGTTGACCAGTTGCACCGTCGGGTTGTCCGAGGGAAAGAACGCCGGGGCGAAATAAATCGCGCAGAACGCATAGACGTAGAAGTCGAACCATTCGACCAGGTTGCCGGATGAGGCACCGACGATGGCGAAGATGCGCTTGCTGCGTTCCTCACCGGTGTAGTGGCTGATTGGGGTGGTCATGGGTTACTTACTCGTTGGGGACTGACCAAGTCTAGACACACTTGGTAACAGTCCCGTTCCACAGTCTTGCCACCCGTGGCGAGGGAGCTTGCTCCCGCTCGGCTGCGCAGCAGTCGCAAAACCAGGCTCCGCGCTGCTTTGATACACCGCGTCGCCTGCCATGGGCTTGCTGCGCAAGCCAGCGGGAGCAAGCTCCCTCGCCACGGGGGTTTTCAATCAGTAATCGAAGAACACCGTCTCGGCATCCGTGCCCTGCAGGATTACGTTCCATTGATACGCGCCCGACGCATCCGGCCTGGCGATGATTGTGCCGCGACGCTCTTCGGGCACGCAGGCCAGCAATGGGTCAGCTTCGTTGGCCTGTTCGCCGTCGAAGTAGATGCGCGTCAGCAAATGCTTGACCAGCCCGCGTGCGAACACCAGCACGACAAGATGCGGTGCCTGGGTCGTACCGCCCAACCCCGGCACGGTGCCCGGCTTGATGGTGGTGAAACGGAAACGCCCTTCGGCATCCACCGGCACCCGGCCGAAACCGTCAAAATGCGGGTCCAGCGGTTTGTCCTGGTCGTCTTCCGGGTGTGCATATTTACCCGCGGCGTTGGCCTGCCAGACTTCCAGCATGGCGTCGTTGACGAACTGTCCGTTGCCGTCGACCACCTGCCCGGTGATCGCCACGCGCTGGCCAAGCGTCTGGGCTTCGGTCAGGTCTTCGCGGTTCAGCCACGTCAGACCGATGTGGTAGTAAGGGCCGACGGTGTGGGATGTTGTGGCGTTGAGCGTCATCTTATTTCTCCATCGGCGTGGCTTCGCGGCCGCGCAAGACGATGTCCCAGCGATAACCGAGGGCGTAGTTGGGGACGGTTTTTTCCAGGGCGAAACGGGCGATCAGGCGTTCCTTGGCACGGGTGTCCGGCACGCAGTTGTAGATCGGGTCGTATTCCAGCAACGGATCACCGGGGAAATACATTTGCGTGACCAGGCGCGTCAGGATGCTCGGCCCGAACAATGAAAAATGGATGTGCGCCGGGCGCCAGGCGTTGTGGTGATTACCCCACGGATAGGCGCCGGGCTTGATCGTCTGAAACTGATACCAGCCATCGGCATCGGTCACGGTGCGACCGGTGCCGGTGAAGTTCGGGTCCAGCGGCGCGTCATGGTTGTCGCGGTCATGGTTATAGCGACCGGCGGCGTTGGCTTGCCAGATCTCCACCAGGATGCCCGGCACCGGCTGGCCGTGCTCATCCAGCACGCGCCCGTGAATGATGATCCGCTCACCCAATGGCTCGCCGGCATGTTGGGCGGTGAGGTCGTGATCTTTCTCCTGCAAGCGGTCGGCGCCTACAGTCGGCCCGGTAATTTCCGACAGCGAGTGAGGCAAATACACCAACGGCTTGGACGGCGAGCGCAGGTTGGTGGACTGGTACGACGGGTGCAAATATTCCGGCTGGGTGCCCGCTTGAGGGCGACGATAACCAGGCTTGTCAGTCATGAAGCATTCCTCGATTTCTTATTAGTAGACGACCCGTCAGACGCGCTCAATAGCCAGCGCCAGGCCCTGGCCGACGCCAACGCACATGGTCGCCAGGCCTTTCTTGCCGCCGGTCTTTTCCAAATGATGCAGCGCCGTCATGACCAAGCGCGCCCCGCTCATGCCCAGTGGATGGCCAAGGGCAATAGCGCCGCCGTTCGGATTGACCTGCGGCGCATCGTCCGCCAGCCCAAGGTCGCGCAACACTGCCAGGCCTTGGCTGGCAAAGGCTTCGTTAAGCTCGATCACGTCAAAATCGGCGACCGCCAGGCCCAGGCGCTCGGTCAGTTTGCGCACCGCTGGCACCGGGCCGATGCCCATCACCCGTGGTGCGACACCGGCGCTGGCCATGCCGAGCACTTTACCCCGAGGGGTCAAGCCGTGTTTCTGCACCGCCTCGGCCGACGCCAGGATCATCGCCGCCGCGCCATCGTTGACGCCTGAGGCATTGCCGGCGGTGACGGTCTTGTCCGGGCCATTGACCGGTTTGAGTTTGCTCAAGGTTTCCAGCGTGGTGTCGGCGCGAGGATGCTCATCCTGCTCGACCACGGTTTCGCCTTTCTTATGGGCAATGCGCACCGGGACGATTTCTTCGGCGAAAAAGCCTGCCGCTTGGGCTGCCGCCGTGCGCTGTTGACTGCGCAAGGCGAAAGCGTCCTGGTCGGCGCGGGACACCGCGTAGTCATCCGCCACGTTATCAGCGGTCTGCGGCATCGCGTCCACGCCGTACTGGGCTTTCATCAATGGGTTGATGAAGCGCCAGCCGATGGTGGTGTCTTCCAGCTTCATGTTGCGCGAGAACGCCGCGTCGGCCTTGCCCATCACGAACGGCGCGCGGGACATCGACTCCACACCGCCGGCAATCGCCAGGTCCATCTCGCCGCTGGCGATGGCGCGGAACGCGGTGCCGACGGCGTCCATACCCGAAGCGCAAAGACGATTGAGGGTCACGCCGGGAATGCTCTCCGGCAGGCCCGCCAGCAGCAGCGCCATGCGCGCCACGTTGCGGTTGTCTTCGCCGGCCTGATTGGCGCAGCCGAGGAACACCTCGTCCACCGCGCTCCAGTCCACCGACGGATTACGTTCCATCAATGCCTTGATCGGCACGGCCGCCAAGTCATCGGCACGCACAGCGGACAAACCGCCGCCAAACCGCCCGATAGGGGTTCGAATCGCATCACAGATATACACGTCGCGCATCAGGCTTCTCCCGGTGCCTGGCCGTGGGCCGCCGCGGTACGAGCTTCCAGGTCGCGCAGTGCGCGCAGCTCCACTTCGGTCGGCTCGGCGGTGGTTTGCACTTGGTCGGCGAAACGGATCGCCCATCCGGTGGCCGCAATGACTTGCTCACGGGTCACGCCCGGGTGCAGCGCGGTGACGACGAATTCATGGCTGTCGGCTTCCGGCTCCATGATGCACAAGTCGGTGATGATACCCACGGGGCCAGCACCCGGCAGGCCAAGACGCTTGCGCGAATCGCCGCCTTCGCCATGGCCGACCGAGGTGATAAAATCCAGCTTGTCGACAAACGAACGCGCTGACTGCTTGAGGATGATCAACACGCTCTTGGCCGAACCGGCGATTTCCGGCGCGCCACCGGCACCCGGCAGGCGCACTTTGGGCTGGTGGTAGTCGCCGACCACCGTGGTGTTGATATTGCCGAAACGGTCCACCTGGGCGGCGCCAAGGAAACCGACGTCGATACGCCCGCCCTGCAACCAGTAGCGAAAAATCTCACCGGTCGGAACGACAGTGTCCGCGGTTTCCGCCAGTTCACCGTCGCCGATGGACAACGGCAATACGCTGGGCTTGGCGCCGATGGGGCCGGACTCGTAGATCAGCACTACATCAGGGGACGAGGTCAGCCGCGCCAGGTTGGCCGCTTTCGACGGCAGGCCGATGCCAACGAAACACACGGCATTGTTTTTCAAGCGACGCGCCGCGGCGACCGTCATCATTTCATTGGTGGAGTACGTCATGGTTTCACCTGCGAAGCGGCTGCCAGCCGGGCCTGGAATTCACTGAAATCCCGAGTGCCGTGGATGTATTCGTTGATCCATGCGGTAAAGGTCTCACGGTCCCGGGCGATCGGGTCCCACGCCTGGTAGAAACGGTTGTCACGCTCGGTGTAACCGTGGGCGTAGGACGGATGGGCGCCGCCGGGTACGTGGCACACCGCGCTCAATGCCCAGGTCGGCAGTACGCAGGCATTCATCGGCGCGTTCAGGTCGTCGACGATTTCTTCGACGGTGACGATGCAGCGCTTGGCGGCCAGGGCGGCTTCTTTCTGCACGCCGAGGATGCCCCACAGCAGCACGTTGCCCTTGCGGTCGGCTTTCTGGGCATGGATCACGGTGATGTCCGGGCGTACCGAAGGCACAGCGGCCAACACTTCACCGGTGAAGGGACAGGTCACGCTCTTGATCAGCGGATTGACCTTCGGCAGGTCGGAGCCGGCGTAGGCCCGAAGCACCGCGAACGGCAGGCCGGAGGCGCCAGCAACGTAGGCGTTGGCCAGGTCGGCGTGGCTGTGCTCCTCGATTTCCAGCGGATGCGGCCATTGCTTCTCGACCGCATCGCGCAGCCGGTGCAAGGAACCCACGCCAGGGTTGCCGCCCCAGGAAAAAATCAGCTTGCGAGCACAACCGGCGCCGATCAACTGGTCGTAGATCAGGTCAGGCGTCATGCGCACCAAGGTCAGGTCTTTCTTGCCCTGACGAATGATTTCATGACCTGCCGCCGTCGGGATCAGGTGGGTGAAGCCTTCAAGCGCGACGGTATCGCCGTCGTTGACGAATTGCTTCACCGCGTCGTGCAGCGAAAGGATTTCAGCCATGGGGCAGGCTCCCGTTTTCCAGTAGACCGACATGAAGAAAAAGGCGCGAGGTTCGGCGCCGGAATGCCTGAAGATTAAGCTTCGGGATAACGCCAAAACAATCCGATAATCGACTAAGTGTTCGTTTATCGAACAGATTGTTGCTTGGCTATTGATATTTCCTTAACTCGAAAACACACTAAAACCGTGGCGAGGGAAGCTTGCTCCCTCGCCACAGGTGCGGACCCAGCGTTTCGTGCAGGTGAATAACTCAGGTCGCATCCGCATGGCTGACCATGCCCTTGATCACCACCGCCGTGGCCGCCAGGGCTGCGGGCACCACCAATGCGGTCAGGACCTGCTCGAAATTCCAGCCCAAGCCCAACAACGTGGCGCCCATCCACGCACCGAGAATCGCGCCGAACCGGCCGATGCCGAGCATCCAGGAAACGCCAGTGGCCCGGCCCTGGGTCGGATAAAAACGCGCCGCCAGGGACGGCATCGCCGACTGAGCGCCGTTGACGCACATGCCGGCCACCAGCACTAAGGTCGCGAGCAAGGTAATGTTGCCCAGGCTCTGCCCCACCGCGTAGGCAAACAGCCCGGCCATCAGATAAAAAATGCCGATGACCTTGTGCGGGTTGAACCGATCCATCGCCCAACCGACCCCCACTGCGCTCAGCACGCCGCCAAACTGGAACAACGCGCCGATAAACGCGGCTTGTTCCATGCTCGCTCCGCTGTCGCGCATCAGGGTCGGCAGCCAACTGGTCAGCAGATAGACAATCACCAGCCCCATGAAATACGTCAGCCACAGCAACAAGGTGCCGGCGCTGTAGGTGCCGGAGAAAATCACCGCGAGCACGTTACGCGCCTTCACGGTCTTCTGTTCGGGGACGCTGAAGCTTGCCGCCTGGGCGACGGTCTGCGGGTCAATCGGCGCCAGGGTCTTGCGCACCTTGTCGGTGCCACGGTTGCGCACCACCAGATAACGCGCCGATTCCGGCAACCAGAACAACAACACGACCGCCAGGATCAGCGGCAAGATTCCGCCAATCATCAACAGGCTGTGCCAGCCAAAAGCCGGGATCAACTTGGCCGAGATGAACCCGCCGCCGGCCATGCCGAGGTTGAAGCCGCAGAACATGCTGGTGACCAACAGCGACTTCTTGCGCTCCGGGGTGTATTCCGACAACAAGGTGGTGGCGTTCGGCATCCCGGCGCCCAGGCCCAGGCCCGTGAGGAAGCGCAGCACCAGCAACTGGTCGACGTTGGTGCTGTATGCCGACGCCAGGCTGAACCCGCCAAACAACACGACGGCGCCCACCAACACGACTTTTCGCCCGAAGCGATCCGCCAAGGGGCCCGAACCCAATGCGCCGAATACCATGCCGATCAGCGCCGCACTCATCACCGGGCCAAGGCTGGCCCGATCGATCCCCCAATCCTGGGACAGTGCCGGCGCAATGAACCCCATTGCGGCCGTGTCGAGGCCGTCGAGGAAAACAATCAGGAAACACAGAATCACCACCCGCCATTGATAGCGCGAGATGGGTTGGGCATTGATAAAGGACTGCACATCGAGGCAAGTGCCTACGGAAGTCTGGGGCTGGTTCATTTTATTTTTATTCCACGCAAGAAACGCCAGATGACGCTGCGCGACATTAATGAGCCCGAGCAAACACCGTCAATTCAGCGCAGCCGACTGTGTGCGTTTATCGAACAGCTTAAGTGAACAACTGCGCGCTCAGGTCCCGGCTGGCCCCGAGCAAGCCTGGCAAGAATCGTTGTTCCAGCTCGTTGCGGCTGACCCGCCCGGCGTGGGTGCTGACGTTCAGCGCAGCCACAACCTGACCCGAAGCGTCATAGACCGGCACGGCGATCGAACGCAGGCCTTGTTCCAGTTCCTGATCGACGATGCACCAGCCTTGCTGGCGAACCTCCTGCAAGCATTCGAGCAACGCCTCGGGCGTGTGCAATGTCCGGCTGGTCTTGGCGTGCAGGTCGGCATGGTCCAGGTAATCGCGCAGCGAAGCATCGTCCAGGGCCGCCAGTAAAATCCGGCCCATCGACGTGCAATAAGCCGGCAGGCGACCGCCCACGGACAGGTCCACGGAAATCAGCCGCTGGGTGGTGGCCGACCGCGCGATGTAGAGAATATCGTCGCCTTCGAGCGTCGCCATGTTGCAGGCTTCGTGCAGTTGTTCACTCATGCGGTCCAGGTACGGCTGGGCGGAAACGGCCAAGGGCGTCGAGGACAAATAGGCATGGCCCAAGGTCAGCACCTTGGGCAACAGGGAATAAGTACGCCCATCGGTGGTCGCGTAGCCGAGCTTGATCAGGGTGTGCAGGCAACGCCTGACCGCGGCGCGGGGGATTTCGGTGCGGTGGCTGATCTGGGCGATGGTCAAGTGCCGCTTGCGCTCCTGGAACGCCTGGACCACGGCCAGCCCACGGGCCAGCGATGTCATGAAATCCGGGTCGCCGGTGAGGGCCTGGATCCGCTTGGCCGGCGAGGCAACGATCGGCGGCGCGACTGACGTGAAGGCGTTGCGCAATTGGTCGTTCATGTCGGATCCTCTGGAATGACGGTTATTACAAGCGGCTGCCGGGCGGACAGGCAAGGGTCTAACGCCAAGACCGTTCGATTATCGAACCGCCGACCGATAATCGCAACGCCCTCCCCCGGCTTGTTCCTTTTGATTCGCCTCGTCTTACTGGCGTATGAAACTACAGGACGGCGTCGCGATTGCCTTGAACAGATGGAGCGATATTGAACTTGTGGTACAGCTTGAAACTCTCTTGACATAACTAGTACATACAAACATCCCTTCACACAAGGCAACGTACGGTTCAACTTTTACTGATAGTGTTCTTCAGGCAGACCGCTATAATGCGTTCGGTGACGGTTTGGCCAATAGGCTTGCCCGTCTCCGGCATCACAGTGAGCCTCTGTTGTGCCAAAAGCCGGTGCCTGAAGCACCCATGACCGCTTCCCCTGTATCGGCAATATCCGAAGCCCTGATGCTACGTCAGCTATCAGCTCTGGTGCCGTGGCCGTCTGCATGTCTGCATGCAGTGCGTATCACCAGATTAATTTCAACTCATTAGGTAATACTGTGACGAAAGAAGAACTGCGCGCGGAACTTGAGCGCCAGGAACAACGTTACAAGGAAGTTTACGGCGGGGAAATCACCACTTACGCCGCGCAACCAGAACCGGAACGCAAACCTTGGCGTAAACGCGCCACCGTTCAGGACCAGGCTTTCAGCCAGGAACTTCAGAAGATCGAAAAAGAACTCAAGGCCGAAGAGGGTTAACGCTCGGGCTGGACGTTCTTGCTTACCGTGTCCGGTCGTCACCCAGGCCGGCCCTCGGCATCGAGCGCCCGCCAAAAGCGGGCCGTTGTGCTCTTCCACCATCGGCCGGAGAGCTTGATTGCCGGTCCTGCTTTGGATTTTTCGTACGACTATTCCTACTCCCTTCCCATCTCGATGCGAACCCTGCCCACAGGGCATTTGGCCTTTTAAACAAAGGGTTGCGCTCCTGATGGCTCACCGGGACCGGACAGGTTTGCTCACGGTTATTTCGTAGAAGAATGTTACCGATGAGCAGGCAATGCATCGATTAACGCGGTTTTCTGGCATAATCGCGCCCCCTTATGACCGGGTCAGAAAACCTTCATGATCGATTTATTCAGCGGACTGGATGCTTGGGTGCTCGTGAGCCTCTTGCTCGCCCTGGCTTTTGTCCTCGCCTTCGAGTTCATCAACGGCTTTCATGACACCGCTAACGCGGTTGCCACTGTTATCTACACCAAAGCCATGCCGCCCCACCTGGCGGTGTTCTTTTCCGGTGTGTTCAATTTCCTCGGCGTACTGCTGGGCGGCGTAGGCGTGGCGTATGCCATCGTTCACTTGCTGCCGGTGGAGTTGCTGATCAATGTGAACACCGGGCACGGACTGGCCATGGTGTTTTCGCTGCTTGCAGCGGCCATCACCTGGAACCTGGGCACCTGGTACTTCGGTATTCCGGCCTCCAGCTCCCATACGCTGATCGGCTCGATTCTCGGCGTGGGCCTGGCCAACGCCCTGATCAACGATATTCCGTTGGGCGACGGCGTGAACTGGCAGAAAGCGATCGACATCGGTGCCTCCCTGGTGTTCTCGCCGATGGCCGGTTTCCTGATCGCGGCCCTGGTGTTGATCAGCCTGAAATGGTGGCGTCCGCTGTCGAAGATGCACAAGACGCCGGAACAGCGCCGCAAGATTGATGACAAGAAGCATCCGCCATTCTGGAACCGCCTGGTGCTGGTGATTTCCGCCATGGCCGTGAGCTTCGTCCATGGCTCCAACGATGGCCAGAAAGGCATCGGCCTGATCATGCTGGTATTGATCGGTATCGTGCCTGCGCAGTTCGTACTCGACCTGAACAGCACCACCTACCAGATCGAGCGCACTCGCGACGCGACCCTGCACCTGAGCCAGTTCTACAAGCGCAACAACGAGTCCCTCGGCGAGTTCCTGGCCTTGGGCAAAAGCGTCGAAGGCGACCTGCCGGAGAAATTCCGTTGCAACCCGCAGCAGACCGAACCGACCATCAATGCGTTGCTCGACACCCTCAAAGGCGTGGCGGACTATCACTCGCTGCCGTCGGAAAGCCGCATCGAAGTCCGTCGCTACCTGCTCTGCCTCGACGACACGGCGAAAAAAGTCGGCAAGTTGCCTGGGCTGGCGGCGCGTGAAAAAGACGACCTGAACAAGCTGCGCAAGGACCTGACCGCCACCACCGAATACGCCCCATTCTGGGTGATCCTGGCGGTCGCCTTGGCACTCGGCCTGGGCACCATGGTCGGCTGGAAACGCGTGGTATTGACCATCGGCGAGAAGATCGGCAAGCAAGGCATGACCTATGCCCAAGGCATGTCCGCCCAGATCACCACTGCCTGCATGATCGGCGCGGCAAATATATTCAGCCTTCCGGTGTCCACCACCCACGTGCTGTCTTCCGGCGTGGCGGGCACCATGGTCGCCAACAAGAGCGGCCTGCAAGGCGGCACGGTCAAGACAATCCTGCTGGCCTGGGTGTTGACCCTGCCGGCCACGGTGGCCTTGTCTGCCGCACTGTTCTGGCTGGCCTCCAAAGCCATCGGCAGCTGATTTCCAGCGGCACGTAAAAAGGTGCGTCCCTTGCGGTTCGCACCTTTTTTTTAGGTCAGTGATTTTGTAAGCCCAACAATCGCGGCGCAAAAAAAAAGGGCGACCGAAGTCGCCCAAAATGCCTTGCGTGCTCGTTGTCGCTGGAAAGATTTACGGCTTCTTGCGCTTGTGTGCGTCTTTCCAGATGAATAATCCAAAACCTGCGAAAAACACGAACATGAGGCCGACCGTCAACACTCCGGCAAACACCACATTATCGATAAACATGACTGGCCTCCTGGTCTTGCCCTTGTTTCGTTGGAGCCAAGGTAACCAATCAGGCCTGGATAAAAATTGACCGGCGTCAATAACGCTCGTGACTGAGCGAAAAGGAGGGGGAATAACTGATCTGCATCAATGGATCGAGGGGGGTCAGCGCTTTTTCGGTTTGCTTTTGGTTTTTTTCTTCGGCTTGCCCAACGGCATCGCCTGCTCGAACGCCTGGCGGACTTCATTGAGGCGCTTTTCGTTGAGGTCGTGAACGCGCTTGGCGCGCTCAGCGCTAAGATCAACCAGCTTGTCTTCGTGGCTCATGGCGTGTCGGCATCGTACGTGAGTTGCGGATGCGCCCAATGATGCGGGCTGTCGTCGAAGTTGACCAGCCTGTCGGCTCGGTTCGCCTGGATCAGATCTGAATATCGACCCACAGGCCCTGGCGCGACTCCCCCTCCACCAGCGGCACAACCGGCACGGTGTTATCGGCGTTCAGTTCCGTCCCGGGTATAGCCAGGTGCTCCTCAGGATCTTCATCGGCTTCACGACGGCGTCTCTCGCGCTCATGCTTGCGACGCTGTTCCTCGCGCAGCAGCAGCGCGGTTTCTTCCGGGTCACGCTTTTGCAGGTCGATGGTGCTTTCGTTGGAGCTTTCCTGCACGGGGACCACGGGCGGTATGTCCGGTCGCGGGCGGACCGGATCCTGTTGCGCGGTAACGGGTACCGCGCTCAGAGGAAGCATGGGTGGCAACATAAAGGTCTCCTGTCTTCAGGTTGTCGGCTGTGGCGGGTGCAGCTTGAACCGCTGGTCTGAAACTTGTGACCCGGTTGGCATTATGCCCTGCCCACACACAAGCTTGTTTGATCGCGAAGTCCGCTTAAGTTCCCTTGGGGTGGTTGATGGGCAAGCCCACATGAGGCCGGGATGCGTGCGTAAATCCTTTGGTCTGACGGCTCATTCCGTTAAGATAGCCGGCTTTTTCACGGCGGGAGTCAGGCAGCATGGCGCAGCAGTATCAACCGGGGCAACGCTGGATCAGTGACAGCGAAGCCGAGCTGGGTTTAGGCACCGTTCTGGCACAGGACGGCCGCTTGTTGACCGTGCTCTATCCGGCCACTGGCGACACCCGCCAGTACGCGCTACGGAATGCGCCCCTCACCCGTGTACGGTTTTCGCCGGGCGATGTGATCACTCACTTCGAAGGCTGGAAAATGACCGTGCGCGAAGTCGACGACGTCGATGGGCTGCTGGTTTATCACGGCCTCAACGGCCAGAACGAAGTCGTCACGCTGCCGGAAACCCAACTGTCGAATTTCATCCAGTTCCGCCTGGCCAGCGACCGCCTGTTCGCCGGCCAGATCGACCCATTGGCCTGGTTCTCCCTTCGGTACCACACGCTGGAACATACCAGCCGCCAATTGCAGTCGTCGCTCTGGGGCCTGGGTGGCGTACGCGCCCAACCGATCGCGCACCAACTGCACATCGCCCGTGAAGTGGCCGACCGCATCGCGCCCCGGGTATTGCTGGCGGACGAAGTGGGCCTGGGCAAGACCATCGAAGCCGGCCTGATCATCCATCGGCAACTGCTGTCCGGCCGCGCCAACCGTGTGCTGATCCTGGTGCCGGAAAACCTCCAGCACCAATGGCTGGTGGAAATGCGCCGACGCTTCAACCTGCAGGTTGCGCTGTTCGACGAAGAACGCTTTATCGAAAGCGATGCCAGCAACCCGTTCGAAGACACCCAACTGGCACTGGTGGCGCTGGAGTGGCTGGTGGAAGATGAGAAAGCCCAGGACGCGCTGTTCGCCGCCGGCTGGGACTTGATGGTCGTCGACGAAGCCCATCACCTGGTCTGGCATGAAGACCACGTGAGCCCGCAATACGCGCTAGTCGAACAGCTTGCCGAAACGATCCCGGGTGTGTTGTTGCTGACCGCAACCCCAGAACAATTGGGCCAAGACAGCCACTTCGCCCGTCTGCGCCTGCTCGACCCGAACCGTTTCCATGACCTCAAGGCCTTCCGCGCCGAGAGCGAAAACTATCGCCCGGTGGCCGAGGCCGTTCAGGAGCTGTTGGACAAAGGTCGCCTGTCGCCTGAAGCCCACAAGACCATCCATGGTTTCCTGGGTAACGAAGGCGAAGCGCTGCTGACCGCCGTCAACGATGGCGATATCGAAGCCAGCGCCCGCCTGGTTCGCGAATTGCTGGACCGCCACGGCACCGGCCGCGTGCTGTTTCGCAATACTCGCGCCGCCGTACAGGGCTTCCCGGAGCGCAAGCTGCACGCCTATCCGTTGCCGTGCCCGGATGAATACCTTGAACTGCCATTGGGCGATCACGCCGAGCTGTACCCGGAAGTCAGCTTCCAGGCCCAGCCGGACGCCAGTGAAGAAGAGCGCTGGTGGAAATTCGATCCGCGCGTCGAGTGGCTGATCGATCAGTTGAAAATGCTCAAACGCACCAAAGTCCTGGTGATCTGTGCGCACGCCGAAACCGCCATGGACCTGGAAGACGCCCTGCGCGTGCGCTCCGGCATCCCGGCCACGGTGTTCCACGAGGGCATGAACATCCTTGAGCGAGACCGCGCGGCCGCCTACTTCGCCGACGAAGAGTTTGGTGCCCAGGTGCTGATCTGCTCGGAAATCGGCAGCGAAGGTCGCAACTTCCAGTTTGCCCATCACCTGGTCCTGTTCGACCTGCCGGCGCACCCGGACCTGCTGGAACAACGCATCGGCCGACTGGACCGGATCGGCCAGAAACACACGATCGAGCTGCACGTGCCCTATTTGGAAACCAGCCCGCAGGCGAGGTTGTTCCAGTGGTATCACGAAGCGCTGAATGCGTTCCTCAACACCTGCCCGACCGGCAACGCCTTGCAACACCAGTTTGGCCCGCGCCTGCTGCCCTTGCTGGAAGAAGCCGATGACGGCGAGTGGCAAACGCTGATCGACGAGGCGCGCGCCGAGCGTGAACGCCTGGAAGCCGAACTGCATACCGGCCGTGATCGTCTGCTGGAGCTCAATTCCGGCGGTGCGGGAGAAGGTGACGCATTGGTGGAAGCCATATTCGAACAGGACGACCAGTTCGCCCTGCCGATCTACATGGAAACCCTGTTCGACGCCTTCGGCATCGACAGCGAGGACCATTCCGACAACGCGCTGATCCTCAAGCCGAGCGAAAAAATGCTCGACGCCAGTTTCCCGCTGGGCGACGACGAAGGCGTGACCATCACTTACGACCGCAACCAGGCGCTGTCTCGCGAAGACATGCAATTCATCACCTGGGAGCATCCGATGGTGCAAGGCGGCATGGACCTGGTGCTGTCCGGCTCCATGGGCAACACCGCCGTGGCGCTGATCAAGAACAAGGCACTCAAGCCCGGCACCGTGTTGCTGGAACTGCTCTACGTCAGCGAAGTGGTTGCCCCACGCTCGCTGCAACTGGGCCGCTACCTGCCACCGGCCGCCCTGCGCTGCCTGCTGGATGCCAACGGCAACGACTTGGCGGCCCGGGTCTTGTTCGAAACCCTGAACGACCAGCTCGAAAGCGTGCCCCGCGCCAGCGCCAACAAGTTCATCCAGGCCCAGCGTGACCAGCTGTCACCACGGATCAATGCTGGCGAAGAGAAGATCATCCCGCGCCATGCCGAGCGCGTGGCCGAGGCTCAACGCCGCCTTGCAGCCGATACCGAAGAGGAGCTGGCACGTCTGACCGCGCTGCAAGCGGTGAACCCTACCGTGCGCGATAGCGAGCTGGAGGCTTTGCGTCAGCAGCGCGAGCAAGGGCTGGCGATGCTGGAGAAGGCTGCGTTGCGGTTGGAGGCGATTCGGGTGTTGGTGGCGGGCTGATTTCAGCGGTTTTTGCGTGTGTATATCCGTTTCTTCGGTAACGGATATACACCCAGAAACCCAGAACCCAAAACCCAGAAACCACCTCAAGGACTGTAATACCCCACCGCAACCAGCAGATGCCCCGCCTTCTTCAAATAGGCATGCTTGTTCTCGACCTTCCCCGTCACCGGATTCTTCCAGCGATACTCATACTCCCCCGCATCCTGCTTACCAATCATGGCCAATATCGGCTCGCCCACAGGCTTGCTATCCGGATCCTTGACCTTGGCAAAATCAGTATTGATCAAGCGCAGGTTGGTGCCATGACCGACATAGCGTCGCGTATCAAGGTCGACGACAAAGACATACAGGTCATCCTGAAGATAGCCGCCCTTGAGGGAGTTGATCGCCGTCAGCGTCGCTTTCTGGTTTTTCAACAAGTCGGCCGACGCCTTGTCCAGCAGCGCCCTGGCCTGTTCGGCTGAGGCCCGTGGCAGGTAATAGCCGACCGCGAGGATTCGCTCACCGACCCGCTGAAAGTACACATGCTTGCGCTCGACCTTGCCGTCGGCCCAGTTCTGCCAACGGTACTCAGCCTGCTGGATACCGCTGGCTTCAGGGGTTTTCAGTGCGTCCTTGAAAGCCTTGCGCAAATCCGGCCCCAACACCTCGGAAACGTCTCGCCCGATCAATGCTGACGAGGGACCGCCGCTGGCGAGCATCACGCCTTGGGTGTCGACCACAAACACGTAGCGGTCCTTGTCGACGAACTCGCCTTGGCGGCTGAAGGCGGCGAACGCATAGTCGCCGTAGTCGTCATAGTAGGCCAGGGCCTTTTCCAGCAGTGCCCGGGCTGCCTGGCCGTCGTCCGGAGTGGCGGCCTGGACCTGTGTTACCAGAAACAGCAACGCCGTCAGCCTGGCCATCTTTCGAATCAATCCCATGCGCGCGCCCTCGTTCTTGTTGATGTTCCAAGAGCGTAGACGGCGCGGGGTGATGTGGGAGTATTCAGGGGATTGTTGCGAGGGCAAGCACAAACCTGTGGAAGCGAGCTGGCTTCCACAGGTTCCAGGGCGTCACTGGGCCCGGTTGCTCAGTTGCTGTTGCAGGTACTGGATCTGCGATTGCAGGGTATTGATGTTACGCGTGACCTGACCACGGAAGGCATCGAACTCCGCAGCAGAGCCGCCCGAACGATTCTCCTGTTGGCTCTTGAGCACGACCATGTCCTGTTCCAGGCGTTCGATGGCCGAGCTCGAGGTGGCTCTTTTCAAAGCGGTGATGTCGGCACCGATGCTCTTGAGCTGGGCATCCAGCGCGCCGCCCTCGCCCTGGTTCTTCAAGGCTGATACCTCAGCCGCCAACGTTTTGACCTGGCCCTGAAGCTGGGTATTGGCTGCTTGCAGCTGGGTGTAGGCGTTCTGCTGTTCGGAGTCCTGGGCAATCATCTGGGCCAGCTGCTTATCCAGGTCGGCAGATGGACCGAACGCGCCTTGCAGGAGTTTGTATTGTTCTTGCAGCTTGCCTTCGAATTGCCGTGCCTGGTCCTGCAGCTTGTTATCCAACTGTTTGATCTGCAATTTCAACGCTTCACTGTCGCTCATCACGTTGGACTGCCCAGCGACCACTTTGCCGGAAATATCCTGCAAGCGTCCCGCCGCATCCTCACTGATCCGCGCGAAGCTTTCCTGAGTGGCCACCAGCTGTTGTTCCATCAAGGAGATCTGCTGGAAACTCCACCAAGCCAGGAATGCCAGGGCACACAGCAGGGCGCCGACCAATGCCCACAACGGCCCAGTGCTGGGAGCCTTGACCTTGGCCGCCGCAGCGGGTGCCGGACGCGCTTGCACGCGGGGCTCGCGGTTGGTCGGGAAGTCATCGTCATCGGGAATGTCGGCCCGCATCCGCAGGCTCGGTACATCATCGAAGTCGTCGTCGGCATCGTTACGCATGGGCATGGGTTCAACCTTTGGAAAACCGGTAATGGCTCGGTGCAGCGAGTATAACCCCCTCACCCGCCGCACCCATTGACCCCGAACTGGGCACTCGGTTCATGACGGACCGATCAGCGGGCATCTTGGACGCGCCACCAGGCGCAAAATTCATCAAGGGCGGCCCACAAACTGACCTGCGGATCATAATCGAGATAATGCCGCGCCCGACCGATGTCCAAGGTGAAATTCCTGTTCATGACCTGCATGCCCAGGCGCGACAGCGTCGGCTCGGGGCGGCCGGGCCACAGCGCGCAGAAACCTTCATTCATGGCCGCGACGCTGTAGGCCAGCCCGTAGGAGCGGTAGCGCCTGACCTGTGGGACCTCCATTTGTCGCATTACGTAATTGACCACGTCCCACAGCGGGACCGGCGCTCCGTTGCTGATGTTGTAGGCCTTGCCCAAGGCTGAATCGGTGGCCAGCAAGCTGCTGAGCAGCGCTTCGTTGAGGTTCTGTACGCTGGTGAAATCGACCTTGTTCAATCCGTTGCCGACTATAGCCAGTCGCCCCTTGCGCTGCATCTTGAGCAGTCGCGGGAAGACGCTCATGTCGCCGGCCCCGGTGACGAAACGCGGCCGCAGGGCCAACACTTCCAGGCCGAACTCCTGGGCGCCGAAGACTTTCTGTTCGGCCAGGTATTTGGTGGCGGCATAGGGATGCTTGAAGCGTTTGGGCACTTGCTCTTCGGTCAACCCGAGGTGGTCACGACCGTCGAAATAAATGGACGGCGATGAGAGATGCACCAATCGCCGGACCTTCTGCTTCAGGCAAGCCTCGACGATGTTTTCGGTGAGTTGGACGTTGCCCTGGTGGAAATCCTGA
Organism: Pseudomonas marvdashtae; assembly: GCF_014268655.2. NCBI lineage: Bacteria > Pseudomonadati > Pseudomonadota > Gammaproteobacteria > Pseudomonadales > Pseudomonadaceae > Pseudomonas > Pseudomonas marvdashtae. Next base: position 118,646 of record NZ_JABWQX020000004.1, on the reverse strand, counting down.
TAGCGTCCCCAGACGCCCACCGAACCGGCGCAATGCACCACGGCATCGATATCGCGACACAGATCACGGGCCAGCATCGGGTCGATCAGGTCGCCCTCGATGAACTCGGCGCCGCGCCGGACCAGATGCTCAACGCTTTCGGCCCGGCGGCCGTTGACCCGAACATCCAGGCCTTGCTCCAAGGCAAAACGCGCAAAGCGTCCGCCAATGAAGCCACTTGCGCCGGTGACCAGAATTTTCATGTAGTGCTCCTAAAATCAGTTTCGAGCTACAAGCCAAGAGCTGCAAGCCATACGACTTCAATTCACTGCTTGCAGCGTGCTGCTTGTCGCTGCGATCAATTGTTCGGTCAGCAAACCGAGCAACTGTCCGCCATTGCGCCAATGATGCCAGTACAGCGGAACGTCGATCGGCTTATCTGCCAGCAATTCCACCAACTCGCCTCGCTCCAACTGCTCGCGCACTTGCAGCTCAGGCACCAGGCCCCATCCCAGCCCCGCCTCGATGAGGCGAATGAAGCCTTCGGACGAAGGACACAAATGGTGCTCGAAACCGCCTTCGACGCCGAGGGACGCCAGGTATCGGTGTTGCAGGAAATCGTCCGGGCCGAATACCAGGGCCGGCGTGCGCGCCAGCTGATCGGCGCGCACCCCTTCGGGGAAATGTCGGGTGATGAACGCAGGACAGGCAAGCGCACGATAGCGCATCGCCCCCAGCAATACGCTGCGGGCCCCGGCCACCGGGCGTTCGCTTGCGCAGACACACGCCGCTACTTCGCCGGCGCGCATTCGCTTGAGTCCCACGGTCTGGTCTTCCACCACCAGGTCGAGCAACAGATGCTGTTCCGCACAAAAAGCCCCCACGGCACCGGCCCACCACGTGGCCAGGCTGTCGGCGTTCAATGCAATCCGCAGGCGCTCCGGCACCCCTTCCTCATCCAGCGCCGGCACCAGGCTTTGCAGGTCACGCTCCAGTAGCCGGACCTGTTGCACATGGTTGAGTAATCGGCGGCCGATTTCGGTCGGCGCCGGCGGCGTGACGCGCACCAGGACGGGCTGGCCGACCCGTGCTTCCAGCAGTTTTATTCGCTGGGAGATGGCCGACTGCGACAATCCCAGCACCTGCGCGGCACGCTCGAAACCGGCCTGCTCGACGACGGCTGCCAAGGCAGAAAGCAGTTTGTAATCGAACATCAGTATTCCTAATGGGCAATCAGCAACATTGGTTTTTCTTATACGCCCCTGCACCGGAGAATGACCAGCATTGCGAACAATCAAGGGGAAGAATTCATGTGGCAAAGTTACGTCAACGGGCTGCTGGTAGCGCTTGGATTGATCATGGCGATTGGCGCCCAAAACGCGTTTGTGCTGGCTCAGAGCCTGCGGCGTGAGCATCACCTGCCAGTGGCCGCGGTGTGCATCATTTGCGATGCGCTATTGGTCGCCGCCGGCGTGTTCGGGTTGGCGACGCTGCTGGCTCAAAGCCCGCTGCTGCTTTCGATCGCACGATGGGGCGGCGCGGCGTTCCTGCTCTGGTACGGCAGCCAGGCGCTGCGTCGGGCGTGTTCGAAACAGAGCCTGCAGCGCAGTGAAGAACACGTCACGCGCTCATTGCGAACCGTGCTGCTCAGCGCCTTGGCGGTCACACTGCTCAACCCCCATGTTTATCTGGACACGGTGTTGCTGATTGGCTCCCTCGGCGCCCAGCAAAGCGTCCCCGGTGCTTATGTGGTGGGCGCGGCCAGCGCCTCGCTGCTTTGGTTTTCCACCTTGGCGCTGGGCGCCGCGTGGCTGGCCCCTTGGCTGGCCCGACCCGCTACCTGGCGAATCCTCGACCTGCTGGTGGCACTGATGATGTTCACCGTGGCGGTGCAGCTGATCGTCTTCGGCTGATATTCCAAACCGCTCTGGAACCTCTATTCCACACAGTTGTTGCGTGGTTATGCCGCACCCCCGGTGCTATGATCCGACTCCTGCGCCGCAAAGAGTACAAACTCCCCGGCGCTAGTCTGGCCGCCCGTGATCGGCCTTGCGCTCACCGCAACTGACCTGATTAGGAGAATCACCATGGCTTTCGAATTGCCGCCGCTGCCCTATCCTCACGATGCACTGCAGCCGCACATCTCCAAAGAGACTCTGGAATACCACCACGACAAGCACCACAACACCTATGTCGTGAACCTGAACAACCTGGTGCCTGGCACCGAGTTCGAAGGCAAGACCCTGGAAGAAATCGTCAAGACTTCCTCGGGCGGTATCTTCAACAACGCCGCTCAGGTCTGGAACCACACCTTCTACTGGAACTGCCTGGCGCCAAACGCCGGCGGTCAACCAACCGGCGCACTGGCTGAAGCCATCAACGCTGCCTTCGGTTCGTTCGACAAGTTCAAGGAAGAATTCAGCAAGACGTCCATCGGCACCTTCGGTTCCGGCTGGGGCTGGCTGGTGAAAAAGGCTGACGGTTCCCTGGCCCTGGCCAGCACCATCGGCGCCGGCAACCCGCTGACCAGCGGCGACACCCCGCTGCTGACCTGCGACGTCTGGGAACACGCCTACTACATCGACTACCGCAACGTTCGCCCGAAATACGTCGAAGCGTTCTGGAACCTGGTCAACTGGAAGTTCGTGGCTGAGCAGTTCGAAGGCAAAGCCTTTACTGCCTAAGCTTTGATGCCAGGAAAAAGGCGCTTTTCCCGAGAGGGCAAAGCGCCTTTTTTTTAAGCTTGCATCCACAATCCCCAGCAGCAGGCACATGACCTCGCGTCTGAAACCCAATAAAAAATCCCGCCAGGCCTCAAGTTGCGGGCCCTTCCAACCGAAACAATGGTCGTAGAGTAATAACTCTGTAGACACCGTATAACGGCCAGGCTTCAGGCGAAAACCCTTGTGTTTGATTGTCCCTTTGACTGACATCACAGGATTGCCAATACTCATGGCAACTTGACGCTATCCGCACGAAACAAGGAATCCATCTTTGAAGCTGGAACTTAAAAACAGCTTGTCTGTGAAGTTGCTCCGGGTCGTGCTCCTCTCGGCGTTGATCGTTGGCATGATCTTGAGCTGTGCCCAGATCGTGTTCGACGCCTACAAAACCAACCGGGCCGTAGCTGTCGACGCCCAGCGCATCCTTGATATGTTCCGCGACCCTTCTACCCAGGCGGTCTACAGCCTGGATCGGGAGATGGGCATGCAGGTGATCGAAGGGCTGTTCCAGGACGAGGCCGTGCGCATGGCCTCCATCGGCCACCCTCGCGAAACCATGCTTGCCGAAAAAACCCGGCCCTTGCAGCGCTCCGAAAGCCGCTGGCTGACCGACCTGATCCTTGGCCAGGAACGAACCTTCACCACACAACTGGTGGGCCGCGGTCCCTACAGCGAGTATTACGGCGACCTGAGCATCACGCTCGATACCGCGACCTACGGCCAGGGCTTCATTGTCAGCTCCGTGATCATCTTCATTTCCGGGATGCTGCGCGCCCTCGCCATGGGGCTGGTGCTGTACCTGGTCTATCACTGGCTGCTGACCAAGCCGTTGTCGCGGATTATCCAGCACCTGACCGAAATCAACCCTGACCGCCCAAGCGCACACAAGATCCCGCAGCTGCGAGGCCATGAGAAAAACGAGCTGGGCCTGTGGATCAATACCGCCAATCAGCTCCTGGCCTCCATCGAGCGCAACACCCATCTACGCCACGAAGCCGAGAACAGCTTGTTGCGCATGGCGCAGTACGACTTCCTGACTGGCTTGCCCAATCGCCAGCAGCTGCAACAACAACTCGACAAGATCCTGGTAGATGCCGGACGCCTGCAACGTCGCGTGGCGGTGCTCTGCGTGGGGCTGGATGATTTCAAGAGCATCAACGAACAGTTCAGCTACCAGACCGGCGACCAGTTGCTGCTGGCCCTGGCTGATCGGCTGCGGGCTCACAGCGGACGCCTCGGTGCGTTGGCCCGGTTGGGCGGTGACCAGTTCGCCCTGGTCCAGGCCGATATCGAGCAACCTTACGAGGCCGCCGAACTGGCCCAGAGCATTCTGGATGACTTGGAAGCGCCGTTCGCGCTGGATGATCAGGAGATCCGCCTACGGGCAACCATCGGTATCACCCTGTTTCCCGAGGACGGCGACAGCACCGAGAAGCTGCTGCAAAAGGCCGAGCAGACCATGACGCTGGCCAAGACCCGCTCGCGCAATCGCTACCAGTTCTACATCGCCAGCGTCGACAGCGAGATGCGCCGCCGTCGCGAACTGGAAAAGGACCTGCGCGAGGCGCTGGCCCGCGGGCAATTCAGCCTGGTGTACCAGCCACAGATCAGTTATCGCGATTTGCGCGTGGTGGGCACCGAAGCCTTGATCCGCTGGCATCATCCGGAACACGGTCTCGTGCCGCCAGACCTGTTCATTCCCCTGGCCGAGCAGAACGGCACCATCATTGCCATTGGCGAATGGGTACTGGACCAGGCCTGCAAGCAATTGCGCGAATGGCACGACCAAGGCTTCGTCGACTTGCGCATGGCGGTCAACCTGTCCACCGTTCAATTGCACCACGCCGAATTGCCGCGGGTGGTGAACAACTTCCTGCAGATGTATCGCTTGCCGCCTCGCAGCCTGGAGCTGGAAGTCACCGAGACCGGCCTGATGGAAGACATCACCACCGCTGCCCAGCACCTGCTGAGCCTGCGCCGTTCCGGTGCGCTGATTGCCATCGATGACTTCGGAACCGGCTATTCCTCGTTGAGTTACCTCAAGAGCCTGCCGCTGGACAAGATCAAGATCGACAAGAGCTTCGTCCAGGACCTGCTCGACGACGAAGACGACGCCACCATCGTCCGGGCCATCATCCAGCTAGGCAAAAGCCTGGGGATGCAGGTCATTGCCGAAGGCGTCGAGACGATCGAGCAAGAGGCCTACATCATCTCCGAGGGCTGCCATGAAGGTCAGGGGTATTACTACAGCAAACCCCTGCCGGCACGGGAACTGGGCCTTTATCTGAAGCAGGCGGAGCGCACCAAGGCCTCCATCGTCTGATTCTTTTGCGCTGCCATTGCTCCGTTCCAGGAGTTGGCAACGAGACAATCCCTACAGACGCCGCCCACACGCGGCGATCTGCATCATTAAATAAGAAATATTTACAGCCACAGCCCTTTACACATAATGCAAATCTTTCGCATTATGTCGCAGCTTTTGCGCACCCTTGCGCCTGTCCCATTCATCACCGAAGCAGGATGTTCGCCATGATTCGTATGCCTCTGGCTACCGCCAGTCTGTTGGCCATCGCTATTTCCCTCGCCGGTTGCGGCGAAGGCAAAGACAAGGCCGCCGCGCCGCAAGCGCCAACGCCGGCCGCCAGTACCGCTGCTCCGGCTGCCCCCGCTGCCGCTGGCAAGATCGACGAAACCGCCGCCAAGGCTGTTGTCGCGCACTATGCCGACATCGTCTATGCCGTCTACAGCGATGCCGAATCCACCGCGAAAACCCTGCAAACCGCCGTCGACGCGTTCCTGGCCAAGCCGAACGCCGACACCCTGAAAGCCGCCAAGGCTGCCTGGGTCGCCGCCCGCGTGCCTTACCTGCAGAGCGAAGTGTTCCGCTTCGGCAACACCATCATCGACGACTGGGAAGGCCAAGTGAACGCATGGCCCCTGGACGAGGGCCTGATCGACTATGTCGACAAGTCCTACGAGCATGCCCTGGGTAACCCGGGCGCCACCGCCAACATCATCGCCAATACCGAAGTTCAGGTCGGCGAAGACAAGGTCGATGTCAAGGACATTACCCCGGAAAAACTCGCCAGCCTGAACGAGCTGGGCGGTTCCGAGGCGAACGTCGCAACGGGCTACCACGCCATCGAATTCCTCCTGTGGGGCCAGGACCTCAACGGCACCGGCCCTGGTGCTGGCAATCGCCCAGCTTCGGATTACCTGGAAGGCGCAGGCGCCACCGGTGGCCACAACGACCGTCGACGTGCCTATCTGAAGTCCGTGACCCAGCTGCTGGTCAACGACCTGCAGGAAATGGTCGGTAACTGGAAGCCGAACGTGGCCGACAACTACCGCGCCACCCTGGAAGCCGAGCCGGCCGAAACCGGCCTGCGCAAAATGCTGTTCGGCATGGGCAGCCTGTCCCTGGGCGAACTGGCGGGCGAGCGCATGAAGGTGTCCCTGGAAGCCAACTCGCCAGAAGACGAGCAGGACTGCTTCAGCGACAACACCCACTACTCGCATTTCTACGATGCCAAGGGTGTCCGTAACGTTTACCTGGGCGAATACTCCCGCGTAGACGGCACCAAGATGACCGGCGCCAGCCTGTCGTCGCTGGTAGCCAAGGCCGATCCGGCCGCTGACACCGCGCTCAAGGCCGACCTCGCCGACACCGAAGCCAAGATCCAGGTCATGGTCGATCACGCCAACAAGGGTGAGCACTACGATCAGTTGATCGCCGCCGGCAACACCGCGGGCAACCAGATCGTGCGCGACGCCATCGCCGCCCTGGTCAAGCAGACCGGTTCGATCGAACAAGCCGCAGGCAAGCTGGGCATCAGCGACCTGAACCCGGACAGCGCTGATCACGAGTTCTGATCAACGTTGGGCGAATGAGAAAGGCGACCTTCGGGTCGCCTTTTTTGTTGAAGTCGGCCGGAAATGGAATGCCAGCGAGCCTTTGGACTATTAATCCAACCCGGCCAACCTGGCTTCGATAAACCGTCGCTCCGGCAATTGCTGCGTCAGTTCAAGCGCCCGTCCATAAGCCGCCCTCGCCTCCTCCACCCGCCCCAACTGCCGACAGAATTCCGCCCGCGCCGAATGGGCCAGGTGATAGTCGAGCAACTCACCCCTTGCGAGTATCCCCTCGACCAGACTTAACCCTGCCTGCGGCCCATCGCGCTTGGCCAGGGCAGCCGCGCGGTTGAGCTCGATGACTGGCGATGGCATCGCGCGCAACAACACATCGTAGAGGCCAACGATCTGCGGCCAGTCGGTTTCTTGCGCGGTGGGCGCTTCAGCGTGCACGGCGGCAATCGCTGCTTGCAGACAATAGGGTCCGAACCGCCGGGTGTTGAGCGCGGCCTCCACCATGGCACAGCCTTCGGCGATCATCCCTTGATCCCACAGGGATCGGTCCTGCTCGTCCAGCAGAATCAGTTCACCCGTCACCGAGCTTCGTGCCCGGCGTCGCGATTCGTGCAACAGCATCAGCGCCAACAACCCCATGACTTCAGCTTCCGGCAACAACTCCATCAGCAAACGCGCGAGGCGTATGGCTTCGCGGGTGAGATCTTCACGGGTCAATTCGGCGCCCATCGAGGCCGAATACCCCTCGTTGAACACCAGGTAAATCACCCGTAACACACTGTCGAGTCGTTCCGGGAGTTCGGTGCGCGATGGCACTTGATAGGGAATCTTCGCGTCGCGAATCTTCGCCTTGGCCCGAACGATGCGCTGGGCGATGGCCGCCGGCGCGGCGAGAAAGGCACGGGCAATTTCTTCGGTGGTCAAGTCGCACACTTCACGCAGCGTCAACGGCACCTGGGCATCAGCCGCCAGGGCCGGATGGCAACAGGTAAAAATCAGCCGAAGGCGATCGTCTTCCACGTCCTCACCACTCCAATCGGCCTGCTCCAGCTCTTCGAGCTGTGCAACCAGCATCGGCTGGGACGCCGCGAAGCGCGCCCGACGGCGCAGGCTGTCAATCGCCTTGAAACGTCCGGCGGACACGAGCCACGCCCGCGGATTGTCCGGCACACCGTCGCGCTCCCAGCGCTCGACCGCAATGAAGAACGCTTCGTGCAGGGCTTCTTCGGCAAGATCAAAGTCGCCCAGCAAGCGAATCAGCGTTGCCAGGATCCGCCGCGAGTCCTGCCGATAAACCTGCTCGACCCGCGCCTTGACCGCCTCGCCCGGCATCAGTCGGGCATGCCTTGGGCTATCAGCATTTCGAGCCGGCCGACGGCCCACTCCAAAGATGCGGGTTTGAGACTCATGGACACAGTCCTGTTCGTGGTTGCTGTTCAGGGATTGAGTTGACGGACCGGCCGGACTTCAACGCAGCCGACCCGGGCCGCCGGTATGTTGCCGGCGACCTGGATGGCCTCGTTGAGGTCCTTGGCATCGATCAGGTAGAAGCCCGCCAGTTGCTCCTTGGTTTCGGCGAACGGGCCGTCGGTGATCGACAGCTTGCCGCCGCGCATGCGCACCGTGGTGGCGGTCTGCACCGACTCCAGGGCTTCGGCGGCAACCATCCGGCCGCTGCCCTGGATCGACTCGGCATAAGCCATGCACTCTGCGTCCTCAGGGCTGTCGGGCGAGTTGTGCAGGGCCTGTTCGTTGCTATACACCAGGCATAAATACTTCATGGAAAGCTCCGTGATCGAACCGATCGACAAAGGTGGCAGGAGGAAACCGTAGCCGATCAGGGCTGCGAGTCGAATATCGCCGTACCCGCCATCGGGTCGAATGGCGCCGACCAATGTTCATGGACGATCTTCCACGCGCCGGCCGTACGCTTGTAGCAAGCTGTCACGCGCATCCAGCATGCCTGCTCTTCGCCTTTGTCGTTGGTGCCGCCGCAATAGGCCAGCCAATGGGCGAACGCGATGTTCTCGGCCGGCGTGATCTGGACCTGATGGAAATCGAACTTGTGCGGGCCGGGGCACATTTCCATGCACGCCTCCCAATGGGCCCGGTAGGCGACCTTGCCCTTGAATTGCAGGGCCTGGATGGCGTCGAACGAGACGATGTTGTCGTCATAGAGTGCCATGACCTTTTCCACGTCCTTGGCCATGACCGCCTGGCGATAGGTGTCGATCAGCGTCTGGATTTCGCTTTCGGTAGCTTGGGTATTCATGATGATTCTCCGCAGGTTTTTGTTAGAGACATCCTTAGTCGTCTGGAGAAACGGTGAATCGACAGCCAAACAAAAATAAACCAAAGAAAAATTTTCGCTAGAATCCGAGACCCATTCTCTCGGCAAACAACGGACGTTTTCGTGACCGCTCAGCTCGTACCCTATGAAGACCTGACCCCGACGCAACAGCAACAGGTCGAAGCCATCGAAATCCACCCTGACCAGATCAAGTTTTCCGGCGATATCCACGGTGCACTGCATACGCTGCTGTCCAGGCCCGGGCCGGGTGTAAAGGGTTTCGCATTGCTGGCTGGCGATGTGCCCGTCGCGTTCTTGCTGCTCAAGCGCCCGCCCGTGCTGCCCGCGTGGGCCGATGAACACAGCGCCACCCTGCATGCCTTGCAGGTCGACTTCCGAGCCCAGGGCAAGGGATACGGCAAGGCCTGCTTGCAGGCATTGCCGACGGTGGCGCGCTCGGCGTGGCCGGAAATAAATGGACTGGAGCTGTCAGTCGACGCCGACAATGAAGCAGCGATTGGCCTGTACACGCGACTGGGCTGGGTCGACAGCGGCGAGGCCTATAAAGGCCGTATCGGTTATGAACGGCGGATGCGGCTGGTGTTTGACCAGACGGATCCATCGCTCAGCTCGGTTTGAGGGGTATCCAGATTTCCAGGGTGCCTTCACCGGTCCTGGGATTGAAATCCTCGCTGTAGCGCTCGAACTCAGGCTCATCCGCCGCTTGGTGGCCGGACGTTGGCAGCCATTCTTTCCAAATGTATTGGAAGGTGTCCGGAAGGCTTTTCAGCGGCCCTTTGTGCTGGAACACAGCATAGGGCCCGGGCTGGATTTCGATCCAGCGGTATTGCTCCGGCAGGTCGTCGAGCCGACTGATTTCCACGCCGGCGATGTATTCGAAGCCACCCTGGCCGTCCGGGTTGCAACACACTCCATAGGTCACTTCGTCTTTCTGACCTGGCACCTTACCGAGCCAAGGCAGGAATTTTTCCCAGAGCAGCGGGATGTCCTGGGCGGTGTCCTGGGTAAAACGCGCGCCGAAACCGGCGATGAGCTGAAAGCGTCCCTGTTCAAAGCGCGGCTCGATTGCGTTAACGCGTTTTTGTGTTTCCATTGTTTCAACACTCCGGAAAACTTGAAGTCGGGCTTGGCAGTATAGAAGCCAAACCGTGATTACCAGACCGTTTCGCTTGTCAAAGTCCAGGCAGGACGACTGCGGCGGTTTTTCCTACAAACTCGTTGTAACCAGAAACGATCACATAGACCGCGAAATAGCAGAAGATCGCCGCGGATGCCCAATAGGAGTAGCGCAGCAACTTGTCGCCCAACAATTTGCCACCTTGGGTCGCCGCCAGGCACAAGCCCGCGCTCCACAGCAGCCCGGCGCAGAGAAATCCGCCCAGGAACAGCGCCGAACTGAGCATCGTTCCACCCCCGGAGCGGGCGATGAGCGTCCCGCCCACCGCGGCAAACCAGAGGATGGCGCTGGGGGATGACATGGCCAGGAAGATCCCGCGGAAAAACTCCTGGCGTGGCGAGTTGCCCCGGACCTCGCCGGCCTCGGCCAGCAACGCGTTGTGATAGATCGCCGAATGCACCATTTTCGCGGCGAAATACAACAGCAGCACCGAGCCGCCGATCCACAGGACCCAGCGCACCGTTTCGTATTGCAGCAGCACGGTCATGCCCGCCAATGCCAGGACCGCGTAGACCAGATCCCCCACGCAGGTGCCCAGGCCCAGGGCAAACCCCTGGAAATAGCCGCGCTGCATCGCCAGGGTGATCATCGCGATATTGGCGACGCCGATGTCCAGGCACAGCGAAAGACTCAGCAGGAAGCCGCTGGAAAATTCCATGATTCGTTCCATCAGGATTGGGTATGACGTGTTCAACGGCCGACGGGACGCCTCGATGGCGCCACAGCAGCGCCACAGTGTCGTCGAAAATAGTTCGGCGCCGCTACTGGACAATCTGACACTGGCCCTATTATCTTGCGCCGCAGGCCACCGCAGTGGCCGACGTCGCTCGGACGGTTCCGGGCGCTCACGTATTTCGAGGCAACAATGGCCGAACAAGGTTCGCCGCGCCGCTTTGCGCGCATCGATCGACTCCCCCCGTATGTATTCAATATCACTGCCGAGCTGAAGATGGCTGCGCGTCGGCGCGGCGAAGACATCATCGACTTGAGCATGGGTAACCCCGACGGCGCCACGCCCCCGCACATCGTGGAAAAACTGGTCACGGTCGCCCAGCGTGAAGACACCCACGGCTACTCCACCTCCAAAGGCATCCCGCGCCTGCGCCGCGCCATTTCGCGCTGGTACAAGGACCGCTACGAGGTGGACATCGACCCGGAAACCGAAGCCATCGTCACCATCGGTTCCAAGGAAGGCTTGGCGCACTTGATGCTGGCGACCCTGGACCAGGGCGACACGGTGCTGGTGCCCAACCCCAGTTATCCGATCCACATCTACGGCGCAGTGATCGCCGGCGCCCAGGTGCGTTCGGTGCCGCTGGTGCCTGGCGTGGATTTCTTCGACGAACTGGAGCGGGCCATTCGCGGCTCGATTCCCAAGCCGAAGATGATGATCCTGGGCTTCCCATCCAACCCGACCGCGCAGTGCGTGGAGCTGGATTTCTTCGAGCGGGTCATCGCCCTGGCCAAGCAATACGACGTGCTGGTGATCCACGACCTGGCCTACGCCGACATCGTCTATGACGGCTGGAAAGCCCCTTCGATCATGCAGGTGCCGGGTGCGAAAGACATTGCGGTGGAGTTCTTCACCCTGTCCAAGAGCTACAACATGGCCGGCTGGCGCATCGGCTTCATGGTCGGCAACCCGGAACTGGTCAACGCCCTGGCTCGGATCAAGAGTTACCACGACTACGGCACCTTCACCCCGCTTCAAGTTGCCGCCATCGCCGCCCTTGAAGGTGATCAGCAATGCGTGCGCGACATCGCCGAGCAGTACCGCCAGCGCCGTAATGTGCTGGTCAAGGGCCTGCATGAGCTGGGCTGGATGGTGGAAATCCCCAAGGCGTCGATGTACGTCTGGGCCAAGATCCCCGAGGCCTATGCCCACCTCGGCTCGCTGGAATTCGCCAAGAAGCTGTTGGCCGAGGCCAAGGTTTGCGTCTCGCCGGGGGTGGGGTTCGGGGAATATGGGGATGATCACGTGCGCTTTGCGCTGATCGAAAACCAGGACCGGATTCGCCAGGCGGTGCGCGGGATCCGTGGGATGTTCCGGGCGGATGGCTTGGCTGGCAAACAAGCCTGACAGCCAATCACAACCGCTGATGTGGCGAGGGAGCAAGCTCCCTCGCCACAGATTGTCAGTCGCTGCTTAGATCACCAGCGACAACAGCAGGATAAAGATCAGCGCCACCACGGACAGGATGGTTTCCATCGCGGTCCAGGTCTTGAAGGTTTCGGCCACGGTCATATTGAAGTACTGCTTGACGAGCCAGAAGCCTGCGTCGTTGACGTGAGACAGGATCAACGAGCCGGCACCGGTCGCCAGCACCAGCAGCTCACGGTTCACACCCGGCATCATCCCCACCACCGGCACGACGATCCCGGCACCGGTAATGGTTGCCACCGTCGCCGAACCCGTCGCAATTCGAATCACCGCCGCCACCAGCCAGGCCAGCAGGATCGGCGAGATCTGCGCGCTGACCGCCATATGGCCGATCACATCGCCCACGCCGCTGGTCACGAGCATCTGCTTGAAGCCGCCACCGGCACCGATGATCAGGATGATCGCGGCCGTCGGAGCCAGGCTTGCGTCCAGCCATTTGAGCATCTGGCTGGAGCCGATGCCCTGCTTGTAGCCGAAGGTGTACAACGACAGCAGCAACGCCAGCAGCAACGCCGAGATCGGGTGGCCAATCATGTCCATCCAGACGCGGAACAGGTTGCCGTCCGGCAGCGCCACGTCAGCGAAGGTCTTGAGCAACATCAGGAACACCGGCGACAACACGGTGATCAAGGTGATGCTGAAGCTTGGCAGCTCGGCGGCGTTCGTCTCGCGCGCCAGTTGATCCACCAGTTCCTGGTTCGGATGACCGGGGATGTGCTTGGCAATGAAGGTACCGAAGATCGGCCCGGCAATGATGGCGGTCGGCAGCGCGACGATCAGGCCATAGAGAATGGTCTTGCCGATGTCAGCGCCAAAGATGCCGATCGCCAGCAGCGGGCCCGGGTGCGGTGGCACCAGGCCGTGGACGGCGGAAAGGCCGGCCAGCAGCGGGATACCGATCTTGATGATCGACACGCCGGTGCGGCGCGCCACGATGAACACCAGCGGGATCAGCAACACGAAGCCGATCTCGAAGAACAGCGGGATGCCCACCAGGAACGCAGCGAACATCATGGCCCACTGCACCTTGTCCTTGCCGAAGGCGCGGATCAGGGTCTGGGCGATCTGATCGGCCCCGCCCGACTCGGCCATCATCTTGCCGAGCATCGTGCCCAGCGCGAGGATGATGCCGACAAAACCAAGCACGCCACCGAAGCCGTCCTGGAACGCCTTGATGATGGTGCCGGTCGGCATGCCCGACGTCAGGCCGAGGAACGCGGCGGCGATGGTCAGTGCGATGAACGGGTGGAATTTGAACTTGGTGATAAGGACGATGAGTCCGATCACCGTGACCACTGCATCAAGCAGTAGGAACGTCTCGTGGGACATGCCGAACATGGGAGGTGTCTCCTGATTTGTTGTTGTTATTGAAGCAGTTATTTTCAAGCCGTCGGGACAGCGCTATCTTTCTGACGCAAATTTTCTGAAGCTCAGCCGGCAAGCTTCAAACCGTGGGCCAACCACCAGACGTAAGCCTGGCGGGCCAGTTCATCAACGCTGTGGCTGGACGCATCCAGAGCCAGGGTCAGGGGCTCGCCGACAGGGGATTCAAGAGTGGCGAACTGGCTGTCAATCAGGGTCGACGGCATGAAATGGCCGGGACGATGGGAAACCCGATCAGCGGCCACTTCTGGAGTCAATTCAAGGAATACGAAGCCCAGGCCTGGCAAGGCGCTGCGCAGACGCTCGCGATAACTGTGCTTGAGGGCCGAGCAGGTCAGCACTGGGCGCTCGCCCGTGGCGTCGACACGGCGCAACTCGTCGCACAGGCTGTCGAGCCAGCCGGCACGGTCGTCATCGTTCAAGGGAATACCGGCGCTCATCTTCTGGATGTTGGCCGCAGGGTGGAACGTGTCGCCTTCAATGGCGGTGGCGTCGCTCAGTTGGCACAGGGCCTGGCTGACGCAAGTTTTGCCGCAACCGGCAACGCCCATGATGACCAGGGCGGTGATTGGATTATTCATGTAACACCTCAGCGCGCAGACAGCGCTACCTTTGCCAGTTATGACACCGCAGCAAAAGCAGAAGTTGCCGACGCCTTCTTGTCATTTTTGTGGTTGCAGCATGTACGTCCACGACACTTGCGCACAGGGATCAGGCAAACCCTGCTCGCGCATTTGCAGCCGCGCCGAGACAGCGCTACCTTAGTGCCTTGATTTTTGTTTGGCAAGCCACCCTGATGACCGCCCCTAAAAACGATAAGAATACTCGCACCACCGGTCGCCCCACGCTCAACGAAGTCGCACGCCTGGCCGGTGTCAGTCCGATCACCGCCTCCCGTGCCCTGCGTGGCGTCAGCACCGTGGCCGCCGAATTGGTGGACAAGGTCCGCCAGGCCGCCCTGGAACTCAACTACGTCGTCAACCCCGCCGCCCGCGCACTGGCCTCGGCCCAGAGCCATTCGGTGGTGGTGCTGGTGCCGTCGTTGTCCAACCTCCTGTTCATTGACACCCTGGAAGCCATTCATCGCGTGCTGCGGCCCAAAGGCTTCGAAGTGGTGATTGGCAACTACCACTATTCCCGGGATGAAGAAGAAGACCTGCTGCGCAATTACATGGCGTACCAGCCTCGAGGCTTGCTGCTGACCGGATTCGACCGTACCGAAAGCGCCCGGCGCATGATCGAGGCCAGCAATATTCCTTGCGTGTACATGATGGAATTGGACCCAGGCGCCGGCCTGAACTGCGTCGGTTTTTCCCAGCTCAAGGCCGGCGAGACCGCCGCCGAGCATCTGATTTCCCGAGGTCGCAAGCGCCTGGCCTATATCGGCGCCCAGCTGGACCAACGCACGCTGCTGCGCGGCGAGGGTTTCCGCCGTGCGCTGCAGAAAGCCGAACTCTACGACCCGGACCTGGAAATACTGACGCCGCGTCCGTCGTCGGTGGGCTTGGGCGCAGAACTGTTCCTGCAATTGCTCGCCAGCCACCCGGACGTCGATGCGATTTTCTTCGGTAACGACGATCTGGCCCACGGCGCCCTGCTCGAGGCGTTGCGCTGTGGCATCAAGGTCCCCGAACAGGTATCGATCCTGGGCTTCAACGATCTGCCCGCCTCGGCCCATATGGTGCCGCGCTTGAGCAGCATCAGCACTCCAAGGGAAGCGATTGGCCGCCGCGCCGCTGAACAGATGCTCACCTTGATGGCTGGCAATCGTATTACCCAGCCGGTGGTTGACCTGGGATTCGAACTCAAGGTTCGCGAAAGTACCTGAGCGGTTCCGACATGAAGCGGTCGATCCATGCCGACGAACCGCGAGTGTGAAGCTGGGGCTACAGCCCCAGCTCCTCCCGAGGCAAAGCCAGGCGTTGCCGGTTCAATGGCCGAACAGGTTGACCTTCTTGGTTTTTTTGTCGGCGCGCTTTTCATCGGCGGTCTTCGCCGGTTTTTTCTTTGCCGCTTTTTTTGAATCCATGCCTTTGGCCATGATACGTACTCCAGTCATACGGGATGTAAGCCAGGTATACACCTATCGCTGCACCGGCGTTCTTTTATAATCGCCCTCCTCTCATCGCCAACGTCCCCTGCCATGCCACAAATCCATTACACACAGCTCGAAGAACCGCTGTGGCCGCTGATGAACAAGTTCTATCGTGCCCACCAATCTTCGATGAAAGCCGTGCGTGACGCGCAGCTCTGGGTGGCGCGCCGCGATGAGATCATCGCGGCGTTGTGCCTGCGACCGGTGTCTGGTGGGCATTGGCTGACGGGGTTGTTCGTTGACCCGGCGTACCGCGCGCAGGGCATCGCGGCGCGGTTGATCAGAGAGGCGGTGAACGGCATGGACGAGCCAGTGTGGTTATTCTGCCATCCGGATCTGCGCGGCTTTTATGAGCGGCGCGGGTTCCGCTTCAACCCCGAACTGCCTTACGCAATGGCTGAGCGTTTGAGCCGATACGCGCGCAGCAAGCCGATGATTGCAATGGGGTTGGAACCTGCAAAACCCTGACGATCAATCGTCGGCCGCTGGGTCAAGGTCCGGGAACATCACTTCAGTAAATCCGAACTTGCTGAAATCGGTGATGCGCGATGGGTACAAGCGACCTATCAGGTGATCGCATTCGTGCTGGACCACCCGGGCGTGGAAACCTGAAGCCGTGCGCACGATGGCTTCGCCCTTGGGGTCGAAACCTTCGTAGCGGATGTGCTGGTAGCGATCCACCGCACCGCGCAGGCCCGGTACCGACAGGCAGCCTTCGTAACCCTCTTCCATCAGCGGACTCAGCGGCGTGATCAGCGGGTTGATCAAGATAGTCTGCGGCACGGCCTCGGCGTCGGGATAACGCTCGCTGTGCTCGAAGCCGAAGATCACCAATTGCAGGTCGACACCGATTTGCGGCGCCGCCAGGCCTACGCCCCCAACGCTCTCCATGGTCTGGAACATGTCATCGATCAGTTGCCACAACTCGGGCGTGTCGAACATCTCCTCCGGCACCGGCGGCGCGATGCGCAGCAGGCGTTCATCGCCCATCTTCAGGATTTCGCGGATCATGGTCGGGCTTCGTCAGTATGAGTGAGAGGGATGGAATGGTCGCGACCAAGACCGGACACATGCTGTTTTTCGCTATGCTCGTCTGGGTGTTTTTCGCCTTTGTCCTTGCCCTCGGCGGACATGTGCTCGATCACTGCATTCATCTCCGCACCGAGTAACAGCACCGCTGAAGAAATATAGAAATACAGCAACAAGACGATGATCGCGCCGATACTGCCATACATGGCGTTGTAGTCGGCGAAGGTCTTGACGTAGAACGCGAAGCCCAGGGAAGCGATGATCCAGACCACCACGGCCAACACCGAGCCTGGCGTGATGAAGCGAAACTCCTGCTTGACGTCGGGCATCACGTAATAGATCAGCGCCACGGCCACCATCAGCAGAAAGACGATGATCGGCCAGCGCACGAGGGTCCAGACGGTGACGATAAACTCCTCCAGCCCGACCTGGGCGGCAATCCAGCCCATCACCTGCGGCCCCAGCACCATCAGTGCCGCGGCGGCCAGCAACATGCCCGCGATGCCGATGGTGTAGAAAATCGACAGCGGGAAGCGCTTCCAGGCCGGACGCCCCTCGACCACATCGTAGGCTGCGTTCATCGCGCTCATCATCAGCCGCACACCGGCCGAGGCAGTCCACAACGCGATCACGATACCGATCGAAAGCAATCCGCCCTTGGATTGCTGGAGCTGGTCGATCACCGGATTGACCTGTTCCAGGGCCTGGGGCGGAAGCACCAGCTCCGATTGCAGGCGCAACCAGGAGAAGAAGTCCGGCAGGTGCAGGAAACCGATCAGCGCGATCAGAAACAGAATGAAGGGGAACAGCGAAAACAGCATCTGGTAAGCCAGAGCGGAGGCGTACGTCGACATCTCGTCGTCGAGAAATTCATTCACCGTGCGTATCATCACGCGGTGCAGGGGTAAGCCTTTCAAGGCCGAGAACATCATGTGCGTCTCCTTTCGCCGCAAAAAAGGAAGGTCGCCTGGCGACTCACGGAGTTGCTATCCAAGACAAAAGTAACCTGTTTGGCGACTTTGGAACAATTTTCCCCGGTGCAAGTTCGAGCCGACATGATAACGGCCACCCGCGGATGGCCGTTCCAATCGTTTTTTAACAGGCCGGTTACGCCTCGTTAACGCCTTTCTTGACCGCATCCTTGGCCTTGCCCACGGTTTGCTGGGCCTCACCTTTTTTCTCCTGGACCACGCCCTCGGCGCGCATACGGTCATTGTCTGTGGCCTTGCCGACGCCTTGCTTGATGTTGCCGACGGCTTCGTTGGCAACGCCCTTCACTTTATCGCTCGTGCTACCCATGATTCTCTCCTGTGAATAACTGTACGAAAAGTCATTACATATGGGTTGACCGGGGCCGTTTGCAGGGAGTTTCATTTTTTCAGCGGCGCATTTCATCGTCAGATGCAGGTTGCGCTTTATGTTTGTCGATCCACCCCCGAGAATGCTCCACGTATTCAGGCTGCGGCCCGAAGCTCCAATCCCGTAGGAACGTTATGAAACTCGATAAAAAGCAGGCCATCGCCCGCAGGAATCAAGAACTGGGCGGCGCCGTCCTAGGCGTCAATAACTGCCATTTCAGCGAACTGAACCGCAACCGCAACATCTTCTGGTTCGACATTCCAGTGGCCCGGCTGGCCATTGGGCAATACGAATGGATTCACCTGCTGCTGCACACGCCGGCCACCGACGAGTTGTTGCATCTGAAGGTACCGACCGTGTTCCTTCGCGAAAAAATGGAAAACCTCGAAGTGCGCAACCAAGGCAAACGCAAGGCAGCCCTGAGCCTGGAACTCAGTGCCGACAAGGATTCCTACCTCCAAGACATGCGCCCGGGTGGCACCAACCTGGATTTTGCGCAATTTCGGTTGTAACCCAAGGCCAGGGGCGCCTGGCTGTAGAAATTTTCCCGCAATAAAAAGCCCCGCACTTGGCGGGGCGTTTTGTTGGCGGCGGTCTTACTTCTTCAACCCCAACTTCCTCAACTCTTCATCCCGCAATTCGCGACGCAGGATCTTGCCCACGTTGGTGGTAGGCAACGCATCGCGGAATTCCACGGTCTTGGGCACTTTGTAACCCGTGACGTTGGCGCGCATGTGCTCCATCACCTGCTCCTTGGTCAGGGTGACACCCGGGCGCGCGACGATGAATATCTTGATCGCCTCGCCGGATTTCTCATCCGGCACCCCGATGGCCGCGCATTGCAGCACACCCGGCAGGGTCGCCAACACATCTTCCAATTCGTTGGGGTACACGTTGAAGCCGGAGATCAGGATCATGTCTTTCTTGCGATCGACAATGCGCATGTAGCCGTCCGGCTGGATCACCGCGATGTCGCCGGTCTTGAGCCAGCCATCGCTGTCGAGCATCTCGTCGGTGGCGTCCTGGCGCTGCCAATAGCCCTTCATGACCTGTGGACCTTTCACACACAACTCGCCGATTTCACCCAATGGCAGCTCGACGCCCGCGTCATTGATGACCTTGCACAGCGTCGACGGCACCGGAATACCGATCGTGCCAACCTGGATGTGCTGGATCGGGTTGACTGTGGCGACCGGGCTCGTCTCGGTCATGCCGTAGCCTTCGCAGATCGGGCAACCGGTGACCGCTTTCCAACGCTCCGCCGCGGCCAATTGCAAGGCCATGCCGCCAGACAAAGTCACCTTCAGCGCCGAGAAGTCCAGCTTGCGGAAAGCTTCGTTGTTGCACAGCGCCACGAACAACGTGTTGAGGCCAACGAAACCGCTGAACTTCCACTTCGACAGTTCCTTGACCATCGCCGACAGGTCGCGCGGGTTGCTGATCAGGATGTTGTGGTTGCCGATCAGCATCATCGCCATGCAATGGAAGGTGAATGCGTAGATGTGATAAAGCGGCAGCGGCGTGATTAGCACTTCGCAGCCTTCATTGAGGTTGGAGCCCATCAGCGCCTTGCACTGCAGCATGTTCGCCACCAGGTTGCGGTGGGTAAGCATCGCGCCCTTCGCCACGCCAGTGGTGCCGCCGGTGTATTGCAGCACGGCCACTTCATCGCTGGCAGGGTTGGCTTCGGTCACGGGCTGGCCATGGCCCTTGCTCAGCACATCGTTGAACTTGATGGCCTTGGGCAAGTGATAAGCCGGGACCATCTTCTTGACGTACTTGATGACGCTGTTGATCAGCATACGCTTGAGCGGCGGCAGAAGATCGGCGACTTCGGTCACGATGACGTGCTTGACGCCCGTCTTGGGCACCACGTGCTCGGCCAGGTGCGCCATGTTTGCCAGGCACACCAGCGCCTTGGCACCGGAATCATTGAATTGATGTTCCATTTCCCGCGCGGTGTAGAGCGGGTTGGTATTGACCACGATCAGCCCGGCACGAATCGCACCGAACACGGCCACTGGGTATTGGAGGACGTTGGGAAGTTGCACGGCGATTCGATCGCCCGGCTGCAAATCGGTATGCTGTTGCAAGTAAGCGGCAAAGGCACCGGACAACTCGTACAGCTCACCGTAGGTGATCGTCTTGCCAAGGTTGCTGAATGCCGGCTTGTCGGCGAAGCGTTGGCAGGATTGCTTCAACACCGCCTGAATATTCGGATACTCATCTGGATTGATGTCGGCAGCAATCCCAGCTGGGTATTTATCCTTCCAAAAGTCTTCGATCATGGAAGCCCCACTCCTCAGCAACGCGAATTCTCACCGCATTTGATGCGATTATTATTGGTGTGTGTCTGTTGGTGAATCTGGCTGGATAAAGGCCGAGAAGTCACAAAAGCGCGCCGAGAGTAGCAGCTTTGCCAAGGGTCGCCTAGAGCCAAAAACGGCCCCTACGGTCACGAATCTGACTCAAGAATATGCAATAGTCATTTTTAGAGTAAAAATTCTAAGCCCTGTGTAATTACCTCAAATACATAAAGCACTGTGGGAGCACGCGTGCTCCCACAGGGTTTTTACTGGACCTCTCTGGCTTCAGGCGATGTCGCGCAGCTCCCGTCGCAAGATCTTGCCCACCGGCGTCATTGGCAGCGACTCTCGTAGCACGATGTGCTTGGGTATCTTGTACCCCGTGAAGTTCTCCTTGCAGTACGCCTTGAGCTCTTCAAGGCTGACGCCCGACTCACGCGCCACCACGAACAGTTTCACCGCCTCCCCCGAACGTTCGTCCGGCACGCCGATGACGGCGCAGCTGGCGACTTTCGGGTGCGCCATCACCACGTCCTCGATCTCGTTGGGGTACACGTTGAAACCCGAGACGATGATCATGTCCTTCTTGCGGTCGACGATACGCACAAATCCATCGGGGTCGATCACCGCGATATCGCCGGACTTGAACCAGCCTTCGCTGTCCAGCACCTCAGCGGTAGCTTCAGGCTTGTTCCAGTAGCCCTTCATGATCTGCGGGCCCTTGATGCACAGTTCTCCGCGCTCACCAAGAGGCAGCTCGATACCGTCATCGCTGATGACTTTCATCAGCGTCCCCGGCACCGGCAAACCCACCGTACCCAGGCGCGACTTGCCGCCGTAAGGGTTGGCACTGGCCACTGGCGAGGTTTCGGTCAGCCCGTACCCTTCGGTAATACTGCAACCGGTGAGCTGTTTCCAACGCTCGGCGGTGGCCTTGACCAACGCGGTACCGCCTGAGTTGGTGACCTTGAGATTGGAGAAATCCAGCGTCTTGAAATCCGGGTGATCCATCAGCGCCACGAACAACGTGTTGAGCCCCAACAACAGGGAAAACCGCCAGTTCTTCAGCTCCTTGATGAAGCCGCCGATGTCTCGTGGATTGGTGATCAACACGTTGTGGTTGCCCGTGACCATCATGCACATGCAGTTCGCCGTGAATGCATAGATGTGGTACAGCGGCAGCGGCGCGATCATGACTTCCTGGCCTTCGCGCAACAACGGCTGGCCGTCGTCGCCGATCTGCCCCAGGCAGGCCCGGGCCTGTTGCATGTTGGCGACCAGGTTGCCGTGGGTCAGCATCGCGCCTTTCGCCAGCCCGGTAGTGCCGCCGGTGTATTGCAACACGGCGATGTCGGCGAGGCTCACGTTCAACGGCTTGATGCCTTGGCCACGCCCCAGGCGCAGGGCGGTCTTGAAAGAAACGGCTTGGGGCAGCGAATAGTCCGGGACCATTTTCTTGACCTTGCTCACCACCGTATTCACCAACCAGCCCTTGGCGGTGGGCATCAGGTCGCCCATCTTCGCCTCGATCAGGTATTGCAGGTCGGTGTCAGGCAGCACTTCCTGGACTTTCTGGCCGAACATATTCAGGTACACCAACGCCCGGGCGCCGGAGTCCTTGAACTGGTGGCGCATTTCCCGCGGGGTATACAACGGGTTGGTGTTGACCACCACCAGTCCGGCGCGCAGCGCACCGAAAACGGCGATCGGGTATTGCAGGACGTTGGGCATCTGTACCGCGATGCGATCGCCCGGTGCCAGGTCGGTATGGGCCTGCAGGTAACCGGCAAAGGCCGCGCTGTAGCGCTCGAGCTCGGCGTAAGTGAGCGTCACCCCCATGTTGCTGAACGCCGGACGGTCGGCAAATTTCTTGCAGGAACGCTCGAACACCTCAACGACCGACTTGTAGACACCGTGTTCGATGTCCGAAGGCACGCCGGCCGGGCGTTTGTCATTCCAGAAATCAGGCTGCATTGTTTTTATCCTCTTTACCTGAACGTATCCGGGACCGCTTGCGTATCGCTTTCACAGGCGGAGCTCATGGGACACTAGCAGCTATGGCCAATCAGGCAAATATGGCAACTTGCGTCATAGATTATGTGAATCTTCCTGCCTCGCCGAGAGCTGATCAGGCGAGACGCAGCGGATGCGCTATACAATGCAGCAACGCTGCGTCTGATTTGTGCAAAGGAACCGCCATGATCCACCAAACGTTCTGGCTGACCGCGACCGACCACAACCGCCTGTTCGTCAATCAGTGGTTGCCCGAAACCGCCCCATCGGCGGTCATCATGCTGGCCCACGGCATGGCCGAACACAGCGCCCGCTATGGGCGCCTGGCGCAAGCGCTGTGCGCCGAAGGTTATGGCGTCTATGCGCTGGACCTGCGTGGCCACGGCAAGACGGGTGAAGAAGCCATCCTCGGTCATTTCGCGAACGAGGACGGCTGGGCCAAGGTCGTCGGCGACCTGGCGAGCCTTAACCACCACATCGGCCAGCAGCATCCGGATATCCCCATACTGCTGCTGGGCCACAGCATGGGCAGCTACATCGCCCAAGCTTACCTGCTGCACCACAGCGCCAGCCTGCACGGGGCGATTCTCAGCGGTTCGAACTTCCAACCCGTGGCGCTTTACCGTGCGGCGCGCCTGATCGCCCGCTTCGAGCGTCGACGTCAGGGAGCAACGGGGCGTAGCGCGCTGATCGAGTGGTTGTCATTCGGCAGCTTCAACAAAAAATTCAAACCCGTGCGTACGCCTTTCGACTGGCTCAGCCGCGACCCGGCCGAGGTGGACAAATACGTCCGAGACCCGCTATGCGGCTTTCGTTGCACCAATCAGCTGTGGGTCGACCTGCTGGGTGGGTTGCAGCAGATCAGCAAAGCGTCCAATCTCGCGCAGATCGATCCAGGCCTGCCGCTGCTGGTAATTGGCGGCGAATGTGATCCGGTGAGCGAGGGCAAGCGTCTGAAGGATCTGGCCGACGCCTTGCGCGACGCCGGCAACCAACATATGCAATTGACGATTTACCCGCAGGCCCGGCACGAACTGTTCAATGAAACCAACCGCGATGAAGTGACCGCCGATGTGCTGGCCTGGATTGC
This sequence comes from Pseudomonas marvdashtae, assembly GCF_014268655.2. Lineage (NCBI taxonomy): Bacteria > Pseudomonadati > Pseudomonadota > Gammaproteobacteria > Pseudomonadales > Pseudomonadaceae > Pseudomonas > Pseudomonas marvdashtae. The sequence continues at coordinate 95,153 of NZ_JABWQX020000004.1, read as the reverse complement.
CCAGGCCTTGAGTCACAAGCGGCCGCCACGCAGCGAGTAGCTTTGCCGCGTTTTCCTTTACCCGTCCAGGATCCAGACATGACCCAGGTTACCAACATCCCTTACGAAGCCCTCGAAGTCGGTCAGACTGCCAGCTACAGCAAGACCGTCGAAGAGCGCGACATCCAGTTGTTCGCCGCGATGTCGGGCGATCACAACCCGGTGCACCTGGACGCCGAATTTGCCGCAGCCAGCATGTTCAAGGAGCGCATCGCCCATGGCATGTTCAGCGGTGCACTGATCAGCGCGGCGGTCGCGTGCGAGTTGCCTGGGCCGGGCACCATTTATATTGGCCAGCAGATGAGTTTCCAGAAACCGGTAAAGATCGGCGACACCTTGACCGTGCGCCTGGAGATCCTGGAGAAGCTGCCAAAATTTCGCGTGCGCATCGCCACCCGCGTGTTCAACCAGCGTGATGAACTGGTGGTGGACGGCGAGGCCGAGATTCTCGCCCCGCGTAAACAGCAGACCGTGACATTGCCGACGTTGCCGCCGATTACTGTTGGCTGACTACCGCGATCTATGGGAATGAAATGTGGCGAGGGGATTTATCCCCGCTGGGGCGCGAAGCGCCCCCAATACCTCAAGACCACTGCGGTGTGCCAGCCTGGGCACAGGGGGCTGCTGCGCAGCCCAGCGGGGCGGTGCGACGTTTCGCTAAATCCCCTCGCCACAAATGACTGCAGTGTTGCGGCTATTGCTGGGCTTCCCGCACCTGCACACTCGCCGTCATCCCCGCGCTCAGGCTCGCCCCTTCCGGCACCTTGTCCAGCTTGATCCGTACCGGAATCCGCTGGGCCAGGCGCACCCAGTTGAATGTCGGCTCGACCTCGGCCAGCAGTTGCGCATCGGGGTTGGTATTGCGGTCGGTGATGCCTCGGCTGATGCTTTCCACATGACCTTCGAGCGCATGACCGGCGCTCATCAACCAGATTTTGACCGGATCGCCGACGCGGATCCTCGGCAGTTTGGTTTCTTCGAAATAGGCCTGCACGTAGAACGTTGAGTCATCCACCAGCGCCATGACCGGCTGCCCGGCGTTCACATAGTTGCCTTCGGCCAGGCGCAGGTTGGTGATGTGACCGCTACGTGGGGCCAGGACCTGGCTGCGCGCCAGGTTCAGCTCGGCAACCTTGGCCTCGGCCTGGGCCTCGCGCAGTTCACCACGGGCAATCCCTGCGTTGATCTGGGCGTTTTCGCGCAACTCGGCGCTGATGGCCTGTGGACCCAATGCGGCGCGGCGACTGGCTTCGTGTTCGCGCAGGCTCAGTTGCTGCTGGCGAGTCTGGACCACCGCCCTGGCTTTCTCCACTGCGGCCTCGAAACGCTCGCGATCGATATTGAGCAATACGTCGCCGGCCTTGACCTGCTGGTTATCCACGGCCTTGAGCTCGCGCACCCAACCCGATACGTCGGGAGCGATCACCACCACGTCGGCACGGATCCGCGCATCCCGGGTCCAGGGCGTGAGCATGTAGTACTGCCACAAATGAAACCCGGCGAAGATCGCCACGGCCACCACACTCAGCGTGACGGCAACACGTACGGAAGTACGCATGTTCAACTCCTTATAACGGTCCGAGGACCAGGGTAATGACAGTCAGGACACAGACATACAGGGCGCAGTCGAACAACGCCTCATGCCAGATCCAGCGCCCGGCCGGCACCAGGCTGAGCAACAGGCGCAGCGCCCCCGTCACCAGCAAGGCCAGCACCACATAAATCAGGAACGGGCTGAGCAAGACCCCGCCGATCGACCACTCACGCAAGCCCATGGCTATGCTCCCCACGCTGAGATTCGTGCTGACGGCACCAGGCGCGCCAGCTGTTCTGCAACTGCACGACCGCGCCTTGCGCCAACTTCAGCGCATCGCTGGAGGGCTGCTGCGACAGCACCTGCAGATACTCGTCGCTCGCCTGGGCCAATGCCTCGGCCTGGCCGCCGGACGGACCGCGTTCCAGCGCCTGCTCCAGGGTTTCGAAATAGCGGCGCTGGGCCGGGGCCTCGGGCACTTGGGCGACGGCCAGGCTCAAGCGCAGGTGCAGCAACTCATCGCCAATGTCCAGGCCCAACAAACCGTCATCCCAACGACTGCGCGCCGGCACCGGCAGTTCGGGATAATGCCGCGCCAGTTGCAACAAACGGTCGGCCATGCGTCCGCCGAACCAGCTCTCGGCCCCGCGCAGGTTGCGATGGGTCAGGCGCACCAGATCGTCCAGCGTCGCGGCCAGCAGCCGACGGCTGTGCCAGGCCGGGTTGCGCAGAATCAACAGCTTGAACGCCAACACCGCCGCACCTACGCCAATCATTATGGCCTGGGCGTTATTGAAGAAAGTCGAGACGTCATATTTCATGGCGTTGAGCGGCGACACCAACACCACAAAGTGCAGGCAGAACGAAGTGGCCGTGGCGTAGAGCGGCGGCTTGGCCATGCCCAGCGCCCCGAAGAACAACGGCACGCCCATGGCCATGCAAAGCATCGCGAAACTGCTCCATTGCGGCAGGAGGATTTCACCGATCACAAACGCTGTCGGCACCGCCAACAGAATGCCGCGCAAAAAGCTCATGCCGATCTGCGCGCCATTTTCGCGACTGGCGAACAGGCTGCAGACCACGCAGGTGAGCAGCAGTGCACCCGACGCGGCGGGCCAGGCCGTCGCCAACCAGAAACACGACACCGTCAGGAACGCCAAGGCGCTACGGGCGCCGAATACCATGGCCAAGGACACATCCCGGTGCGGCGCCAGGGTTCGCGGCGGGTCCGCCGCCTCCCTGCCCTCCTGCACTGCCGACAGCGCAGCGCAAGCGGCCAGGGCAGTGTCGAGCAACAAGGCCAAACGAGCCAGGCAGTAACTTTGCGCCGAGCTGATGCGTGGATCGTGAGACGCGTCCAGAACCCGGGGGCGCAACGCCTGTAGCGTCGCGCTGTCCGCGTCCAAGGCCTGCTGCACCTCCGTCATCCAGGGCTGGAGCACTTCAGCTTCCGCTGGCTCAAGCTGTTTCCACTGCCGACGCACCGAACGGGCTATACGCAGCAGCATCAACAACTTCTGGCTCAAACCGCTGATGGCCCGGGCGCGCTGGCGACCCAGGCTGCCTTCGAACCAAGCGTGTTCACGCTGGGCGTCCACCGCGACGATCTTGCCAAGAATCTCCAGCAAACCTTTGCGGGCCTGGGCATCGCCGGCCAATGTCGCACGGGCCGCCTGCATGCCGCTCTGCCAGGCAGCGCGAGCCTGATCCGCCAGTTGCCGTTCGACCCGCAACGGCCAGAGCAACGCACTGGCGGCCGTGGCGCAGGTGATGCCCAGGCTGATCTCGGTGCAACGGGCCACGGCCTGATCGAACACGCCAAGCGGATGGGAAATGGCCGGCAAGGCGATGATCGCCACCGTGTAGCCGGCCAGCACGAAAGAATACGACCAGGCGCTGCGCAACAGCGTCGAACAGGCTGTGCACACGCCGAGCCACAACGCCAGCGCCAGCAAAAACAACCACGGTGCCTGGGCAAATAGCCCCATGAACACGACCGACATGATCGTTCCCACCAAAGTCCCGACCAACCGCGCCAAGCCCTTTTGCACTACCATTCCGGACAGCGGCTGGGCGACGATGAACGCCGTCATCAAAGCCCAGGACGGCTGCTCCAAACCCCAGCGCAACGCCAGCCACAGCGCCAGGCCACCACCGAGGACGGTTTTGATGGCGAACTGCACAGCGAGGCGGTCGGGAGCGAACAGGGCCTGGAAGGTGATGGGCACGCGGAAAACTCTTTTTCTGAGGACGTTGTAACAATAGATTGCGTTAGAAGTGATGCAATTATTAGCTAGCTATCTAACTGAGTCCAGAGTTGTTTGTTGACGAATTCGACAAACAATATTGCGCGTATTTCCGCTGATCGCCTCCCATAAAAAAACGCCAGGCAGGCTGGCGTTCTTATCGGCGTTGACAGCGTGTTTAGCTCTGGGCACGCGCCTGGTTACGCAGGGCCTTGACTTGGTCATGGTTGCGTTGCACGCCGTGGTACTGGCGTTCCACCAGATCACGAATGCCCACCAGGTTGTGCTTGTTGATCTTCTCGATGGCTTCCTTGTAGGCCGTCAGTGCGTGATCCTCGCCGCGTTCGGCTTCGTTGAGCACCGCTTCTTCGTCCTTGCCAGTGAACATGGCTTTCACGTCCACCCAGCGACGATGCAGATCACCGGCAACGCTGGTAGACGTTTCCGGATCACCACCCAGGGAACGAACAGCGGCTTGCAGCTCGGCCGCTGCGGTCGCGCAATCGGCAGCGCGCTTGACGAACAGCGCCTTGAGTTCTGGATGCTTGATGTCTTCAGCGCAGGTCTTGAATCCTTCCTGGCCATCCTTGCTGGTCTCGATCAGGTCGTTCAAGACAGAGATGGATTCTTTATTGATGTCAGTCATTTTTCAGTTCCTTTGCTTGGTGAATAAAAACCTGCAAGGAATATTGCATCGGTCGTGCCAGCCTTTGCTTGTAGAAAAATACATTTAAATTCAATGAGTTATATACGAACAAAGAATCTGTATCCGCGTTATTTGCATGATCTGTCATTTGGCCTGCATGCAGAATGCCTGTATTTTGCCGATGGTCCTGAACAAGACAATTGCCATGAATCCGGAAAAACTCGAACTGCTGGTAACGCGCCAAATGCCCTTCGGTAAATACAAGGGTCGAATCCTTGCCGACCTGCCGGGCCAGTACTTGAACTGGTTCGCCCGGGAGGGTTTCCCCAAGGGGGAACTGGGCGGTTTGCTGGCACTGATGCAGGAGATCGACCACAACGGTTTGTCAGACCTGCTGGACCCACTGCGGGCTAAACATGGCTTGCCTAAACCTCGCCACTGACCGCTGCCATTGATTGATTGAGCCCGCCATGCCCGAAAATACGCTACGCGCCCACGATGAACGCTTCTGGGAAACCTTTGTCGATCGGTACGATGTCGATGCCGGCGGGCCGCTCAATCTTGAAAATGGCTACTTCGGGCGGATGTCGCGCACCGTGGTCGAGGAGTACCAACGCAACATCGAATTCGTCAACCGCGGCAACTCGTTGTACGTGCGCCAGCATTTTGATCGGGAACATGGCGAGGCGATTCGTCTACAAGTGGCGAAACTGATCCATGTCCCCCCGTCTACCGTGGCGCTGGCCACCAGCGCCGTGGACGCCTTGCAAACGCTGATTCGTAATTACAACGGTCTCAAGCCTGGCGACCAGGTCTTGATAAGCGATGTCGAATACGAGTCGGTCAAGAGTGCGATGCGCTGGCTGGCCCGCCAACGCGGGGCAGAGGTCGTTGAGCTGGTCCACCCGCACCCCGCCAGTTTCGACAGCCTGGTCGGCACGTATCGAGAAACCTTCATTCGTTATCCCCGCCTCAAGTTGATGCCACTGACCTATGTCAACCACCTGACCGGCTTGGTGATGCCGGTCCAGGCCATTGCCGCGGCGGCTCGGGAATTCGATGTCGACATCATTCTTGATGGCGCCCACGCCTTGGGTCAGATCGAATTCGACTTGAAGAAACTCGGTATTCAATTCGCCGGGTTCAACTTGCAAAAGTGGATTGGCGGCCCCTTGGCCCTGGGCTTTCTCTATATCGCGCCGCAGCGGCTGGCCGACATCGACCCGGACATGGACGAAGCCACCTATCCCGCCACCGACATACGCTCACGCACGCCACACAGCACGCCCAACATCCCGGCCCTGCTGACGCTGCCACTGGTGTTTGAAGAACACCGTGCGTTGGGTGGCGCATCAGCCAAAGGTGCACGGCTGTGCTACTTGCGGGATATGTGGGTGAGCGCGGTGCGCAATGTGCCTGGCATCGAAGTCATGACGCCGGACGACCGTCGTCTTTATTGCGGCATCACCTCGATGCGGTTTACCGCCCAAAATGACCAGCAGGCCATGGCCGATCGACTGCTCGACGACTATGGGATTTTTACCGTGGTGCGCAAGACCAGCGTTGGGCCGTGCATTCGCATTACGCCGGGGTTGATTACCTTGGGCCGTGATATCGAGCGTTTGACCCGAGCGCTGACCGACCTGAGCCGAATCTAGTTGTGGCGAAAATACAGGCAAAAAAAAACGGCGCGCCGACCAAGCGCACCGTAAAGCCGTAGAACACCCAACGAAGTTCGGTAAACAATCAGTCCAGCAACGCCAGCGCCTCGGCGGTGCATTCCTGGATACGGCCCCAGTCGCCGTTCTTGATCCACTCCGGATCGAGCATCCAACTGCCGCCCACGCACATCACGTTTTTCAACGCCATGTAGCTTTTGATGTTGGCCGGGCTCACGCCGCCGGTCGGGCAGAATTTCACTTCGCCAAACGGTCCGCCCAAGGCCTTGATAGCGGCAACGCCGCCGCTGACTTCGGCCGGGAACAACTTGAAGCGGCGATAGCCCAAGCCGTAGCCTTCCATGATGCCCGAGGCGTTACTGATCCCCGGCAACAATGGGATCGGGCTCTGGACGCTCGCTTCCAGCAAATCCCGGGTGATGCCCGGGGTCACGATGAATTGCGAACCGGCCGCCTCAGCGGCAGCAAGCATATGGCGGTCGAGCACCGTGCCAGCGCCAGTCACCAACTCCGGGCGCTGCTCGCGCAACACCTGGATGGCCTTGAGGCCGTACTGCGAACGCAAGGTCACTTCCAGTGCCGTCAGGCCACCGGCGGCCAAGGCATCGGCCAATGGCAGGATGTCTTGTTCACGGGCGATGGTTATCACCGGCAGGATCCGCGCCTTGGCGCAGAGGCTGTCGATCAGCGTCACTTTGTCCGCCATGGAAACGGTAGGAGATGGGTTTTTCATAGCGGCTGATCCTTGGTTCATGGGCACCAGTAAATCTCTAACGTAGGTTGCAGAAACGCGCGGATCGGCATTGCGGCGACGTCGTCACCGGCCACCGCGGCGCTCAGGGTGGTCAATTTCGATTGACCGGAAATCGCCAGCACCTTGTGTTTCGCCGAAGCCAGCAAGGCGCGACTCATGGTCAGGCGCTGGTGCGGCACGGTCGGTGCGAGCATCGGCCAGCAACGGCGAGGTCCTTGTTCGTCCAGGGCCTTGGCCAGGTTCGGGCTGTCGGGGAACAACGAGGCGGTGTGCCCGTCATCGCCCATGCCCAACACCAGCACGTCGATAGGCGGCAACTCGGCCAGCAGGCGATCGGCCTGTTCGGCCGCCGCTTCCAGGTTCGCGCTGGCGTTGTACAGGCTCAGGAATTGCGCCTTGGCCGCCGCGCCCTGGAGCAGATACCGCTTGAGCAGGCCGGCATTGCTGTCGGCATGTTCAACCGGCACCCAGCGCTCGTCCGCCAGGCTCACCACCACTTTCGACCAATCCAGCGCTTGCTTGGACAGGTGCTGGAAAAACGCCACCGGGCTGCGACCGCCCGAGACCACCAGGGTCGCCGTGCCATTGCCGTCGATCGCGGCACGCAGTTGCTCGGCAACGTTCAGCGCCAGGCTTTCAGCCAACAGCACCGGGCTCTTGAACGCCAGGGCAGTGACGCCCTGGGGCAGTTTCAATTCAGATATCGCCATACCATGACCTCCCATCCCGCGTGATCAGTGCAATGGAGCTCATCGGCCCCCATGACCCAGCGGCATACGGCTTGGGCGCATCGCCAGACTTCTTCCATCCGGCGATCAACTGGTCACACCACGTCCACGCGGCTTCAATTTCATCTTTACGGACAAACAGGTTCTGATTGCCGTTCATGACTTCCAGCAACAACCGCTCGTAGGCATCGGGAATCCGTGCGCTGCGATAGGTGTCGGAGAAGTTGAGTTGCAATGGACCGCTGCGCAATTGCATGCCCTTGTCCAGGCCTTGCTCCTTGGTCATCACCCGCAAGGAAATCCCCTCGTCCGGTTGCAGGCGGATGATCAGCTTGTTGCTGATCTGCAGGCGCTGCTCGGGGGCGAAGATGTAGTGGGACGGTTCCTTGAAGTGGATGACAATCTGCGACAGCTTCTGCGGCATGCGCTTGCCGGTGCGCAGGTAAAACGGCACCCCAGCCCAACGCCAATTACGGATGTCGGCGCGCAGGGCGACGAACGTCTCGGTGTCGCTCTGGGTATTGGAATTGGGTTCTTCCAGGTAACCCGGGACCGCCTTGCCCTCGCTGTGGCCGGCAATGTACTGGCCGCGCACCACTTGGGTGGTCAAGCCTTCCGGACTGATCGGCGCCAGTGCCTTGAGCACCTTGACCTTCTCGTCACGGATGCTGTCAGCGGACAGGTCGGCCGGCGGGTCCATGGCGATCAGGCACAGCAACTGGAGCAGGTGATTCTGGATCATGTCGCGCAGCTGGCCGGCCTTGTCGAAATAACCCCAACGGCCTTCGATACCGACCTTCTCGGCCACCGTGATTTCCACGTGGGAAATGTAATTCTGGTTCCACTGGGTTTCGAACAGGCTGTTGGCGAACCGCAGCGCGATCAGGTTCTGGACCGTCTCTTTGCCCAGGTAATGGTCGATACGATAGGTGCGGTTTTCCGGGAAGAATTGCGCCACGGCGTCGTTGACCTTGCGCGACGATTCCAGGTCCGAGCCGATGGGTTTTTCCAGCACGACGCGGGTGTTTTCGCTCAAGCCGACTTTCGCCAGGTTTTCGCAGATAGCACCGTAGACCGCCGCCGGGGTGGCGAAATAGGCGATGACCTGTTGTGGGGTCTGGCCGACCTGCTCAGCGAGCGCGACGTAGTCGTCGGCCTTGAGAAAATCCACATGCAGGTAAGTCAACCGCCCCAGGAAGCGTTCGATCACGGCTTCGTCGAGGTCTTTATCGCCAACATAACGGCGCAGCTCCGTGGTGATGAATGCCAAGTGCTGCTGCTCGCTGCCGGGTTCACGGGCCAGCGCGAAGATTCGCGTGTCCTCGTGCAGCAGGCCGGCGCCATCGAGCTGATAAAGGGCAGGAAACAGCTTGCGCAACGCCAGGTCGCCCAGCGCGCCGAACAAGGCAAAAGTGCACGGTTCAACCGTAATCGAATGCATGATGTTTGTTCTTTTATCAAGTTAAGCTACAAATACCTTTTTTTAAGGTATCACTCAAGGAAAAATGTAGTAATAACCACAACATTTTCCAAAAATACCGATTCCGAGTGGTGGTCCGTCGGAGCCATCAGTAGGATAGGCCACCGCAAAGGGTCGTATCAAAGACCCGTCTCTTTAGGAATCTTGTATGGACCGCGTGCGAAATCTACTGGAGCAAATCCAGAGTCGCCTGGAAGACCTGAACAAGGCCGAACGCAAGGTGGCCGAAGTAATCCTGCTCAACCCACAGCAGGCTACCCGCTTCAGCATCGCCGCCCTCGCCCAGGCGGCTTCGGTCAGCGAGCCGACCGTCAACCGCTTCTGCCGCTCGTTCGGTGTCAGCGGCTACCCGGAACTCAAACTGCAACTGGCCCAGAGCCTGGCCAGCGGCGCGGCGTACGTCAGCCGCGCCGTCGAAGCCGATGACAACCCCGAAGCCTACACCCGGAAAATCTTCGGCAGTGCCATTGCCTCATTGGACAGCGCCTGCCAGGCCCTTGATCCCAATTTGATCAGCCGCGCGGTGGATCTGCTGATCCAGGCCCGCCAGATCCACTTCTTCGGCCTCGGCGCCTCGGCCCCCGTGGCGCTGGATGCCCAGCACAAATTTTTTCGCTTCAACCTGGCGGTGACCGCCCACGCCGATGTGCTGATGCAGCGCATGATCGCGTCGGTGGCGCATACCGGTGAGCTGTTCGTGATCATCTCCTACACCGGGCGTACCCGCGAGTTGGTGGAAGTAGCACGCATCGCCCGAGAGAACGGCGCTTCGGTGCTCGGCCTGACCGCCGAGGGCTCGCCGTTGGCCAAGGCGAGCACCTTGAGCCTGAACATTCCGCTGCCGGAAGACACCGATATCTACATGCCTATGACTTCGCGCATCATCCAACTCACCGTACTGGACGTGCTGGCCACCGGCATGACCTTGCGCCGAGGCGTGGATTTCCAGCCGCACCTGCGCAAGATCAAGGAAAGCCTGAACGCCAGCCGGTATCCGGTGGGGGATGAGTTCAATTGACCATCCTGACCTTTCTCAGGCAGAGCGTGGGAAAGGTCATCCAGAGCTAAACTCCCGCCCGCGCCTGCAAACTCAAATGCGCCTGCTCCCCGGGTGCCAGGCATAGGCTCTCGGTGCCGCCACTGGCCGCTTCGACGCAAACGAACTCACTGACTTCATCCCAGCTCACCCCCAGCAATGGCCTGGCACCGGGGTGCCACACCACCGTGTCGGCGCTATCACCGGTATCGATGCACAACTCGCGCTGCCAGGCGTGATCCTTGAGTTGCAATTCTCCCTCATGCTGGAACACCCGCTGACAGCCACCGTCGACCCGCAACTCGCCTTCCTGTTGGCAAACCGCACGGTTCAACTGGTCGTAACCGTGCGCGCCTTCGAGCCCAGACAGCGCTACCTCGCCGACGTCACCAATACGCCAATAGGCATGCAAGGCTTGGCTCAACTGGCAAGGCAGGCTGTCGTGATGCTCGGTGCTCAAGCGCAGCTCCATGCCCTCGCCCAAGTCGGCATACAGATCGACTTGCCAGTCGCACAGCTGCAACTGCCAGTGCAAGTGCACGCCATCGTGATCGCTGCTGCTCTCCAGCAGCTTCCAGTCGATCAGACGCGCCCAACCATGGGACGGCCAGGCATTTTCGCTCGGGTGACGGCCATACCAAGGCCAGCACACCGGGACGCCACCCCGTATGGCGCCGACTTGTGGCCACTTGGCCGCGCACCACAGCCAGGGTTTCTGGCCGCGCGGCTGAAAGTGCAACAACTGCGCACCCTGGCGACTGAACACCGCCTGGCACAACGGGTGATCGATCACCAATACATCGCGCTGCTGATAGCGCTCCCAGGCAAATACCGGACGCTCGCGCAAGGATCTGAAAAAGCGTTGTAGCGGATGCTCATGCATGGGCCGCAGTCCTGGAAATCATTCGATACTCAACTGTGTACGACTCTTCTTTTGTGGCGAGGGAGCTTGCTCCCGCTCGGCTGCGAAGCAGTCGTAAACCGGACAAATGCGGTCTGGCTGAAGCACCGCAGTGAATGGCTTTCGGGTCGCTTCGCAACCCAGCGGGAGCAAGCTCCCTCGCCACAGGTTCTGCGCGCAACCAAACGCACTCCGCAAAAAAAAGCGGACAGCCTTGGCTGTCCGCAAATATGCGCACATAGAGAGGAGCTTATCGCAACAGCGTTAGAACACCGACTGAATTTTCAGACCGGCCACCAGCGCGTCATCGACTTCGTTGACACCGCCTGGGTGAGTCACGTATTGCAAGTTAGGACGCACGGTCAGCCAGTTGGTGACATGGAAGCCGTAGTTGATTTCATAGTTGTATTCAGTGCTGCGCAACGGCGAGAACAGCGGATTGTCGTAGTCGCTTACACCATTGGCAACGTTGGTCAGCTCGGCGTTTTTCTTCACGTCTTCGTTGACATGGATGCGCGAGAAACCGATCCCGACGTCATCTTTAGGACGCGCATCGAACGGCCCCTTGTACACAAACATCAGCGACTGGTAATTGTCGACGACGTTGGTTTCCTTGTCATGGAAGGTGGCGTTGGCCGCGATGTTCAGGCCGCGCGTAGCGTCACCATTGTGCGCGGTGAGCTGCTGCTGCAGGACGAACCAGTAGCCGTCCTTGCTGCTGTGGCTACGGTAAGCGTTGCCGGTGGTCGCAGCGTCATTGCCATTGTCGTCTTCGCGGACGTCATCAGCCTTGGCGGTGCTTTTGTAGTAACCCACACGGTACTCGCCCGGCAAGTTGTTGATCTTCGGCGACCAGACCAATTCGACCGGAATCAAGGTGCCCTGGGTGCCGCTGCCGCTGAGCTTGTAGCGGTTGTTGTTTTCCAACTGCGAAGGGTTCTGGTTGTAGGCGCCGATTTGCGCATACAGCTCAGGCGTAATGTTGTATTTGAACCGGATCGCTGCCTGCATGATTGGCCAGTTGTACCAGATGCCGGTGGCCCAGTTGCCTGCCTGGGAACCGCAGAAGGCCAGGTTCTGGAACTCGCAAGGGAAGGTGTTGAAGTCTTCGCCCACGCCGTAGTAACCGGCTTTGACATCCAGCTTGCTGTCGAAGTATTTCTGCTTGATCCACAACTGGGTCAGACGGGTAGTCTGCCCGCGACCCCAGACTTCCTGGGAGGAGCTGAGGGTGCCGGCACGCGGGTCACCGATACGGTCGTTGGAGATGTTGCGACCATCACGGCGAGTGAATTGGATCTTGGCTTCCGTTTCATTCCAGCCCAGCAGTTTTTCCAGGTCGAGGGCTACGCCCAAGCCAAACTGTTGGGACCAACGCGCGGTCTTGTCATCGTTGTAGCCGCCGTCGAGGTTGGCACCCATCTCACCGACGAAGTCAGCCTTGATGTCGATACCCTGCTCGATCAGCTTGGTCCGTTCACCGCCCCAGTCGCCCGTCATCCACTTCGAGTCGGCGCTGAACGCGTCGGCCGCATGGGCGCTACCGGCCAGCATCATCGCCGCAACGGCTGACAACTGGCAGATAAGCTGGGCATTGTTCTTCTTCTTCATCCCTACATCCTCGTCTTTATTGTTATTAACTGTTTTTATCTAACGCGGTTTACAACGATTGCGACGGGAGGTCCCCCACTCGCCGCAGACTCCTGTCGAGAGCGAGCAAGCCCGCTCCGTCTTCTATTACTCATCGGCCTTTGAACTGCGCGACATTGTCGGTTCGGGCTTCTGCTTGCGGCTGGCCGGCCACGCCCAGGCGCTCGCCAGACTTGGCGTCGAACAGCAGCACTTTCGATGGGTCGAATTGCAGCGTCAGGGTTTCGCCCGGCGCTGGCGCAACGTCCGGTGCGAGGCGGCAGCAGACCTTGGTGTCGTTGAGGTTGACGAACACCAGGGTGTCCGGACCGGTGGGCTCGGTGACCTGGACTTCTGCCCGAATGGTCGGCAAACCGTTCGGCTCGTTTCCGGCCAGCACGATCTGCTCCGGGCGCAGGCCCAGGATCACTTCGCGATCTTCGAGGCCGGCGTCTTGCATGCCCATCGGCAACTCGCAACGGGCCTGACCGCTGTCGAGCAAAGCCAGCAGGCGACCGTCCTTGCGTTGCAGGCGCAGGGGAATGAAGTTCATCGGTGGAGAACCGATGAAACTCGCCACGAACAGGTTGGCCGGGTTGTTGTAGATGTCTTTTGGCGTGCCGAACTGCTGGATGATGCCGTCCTTCATTACCGCCACCTTATCGCCCAGGGTCATGGCTTCGATCTGGTCGTGTGTCACGTAGACCGTGGTGGTTTTCAGGCGCTGGTGCATCAGTTTCATTTCGGTGCGCATCTCGACCCGCAGCTTGGCGTCGAGGTTGGACAGCGGTTCGTCGAACAGATAGATCTTCGGCCGCCGCGCCAGGGCCCGGCCCATGGCAACGCGCTGCTGCTGGCCGCCGGAGAGCTGGCCGGGCTTGCGGTTCAGCAGGTGTTCGATCTGCAACAGCTTGGCAACACGCGCGACTTCTTCGTTGATGTCCGCCTGTTTCATCTTGCGAATCTTCAGGCCGAACTCGATGTTCTCGCGCACGCTCATGGTCGGATACAGCGCGTAGGACTGGAACACCATGGCGATGTCACGATCCTTGGGGCTCATGCCGCTGACATCCTGGTCGCCGATCATGATCGCGCCGCCGGTGATAGTCTCGAGGCCGGCGATGCAGTTCATCAGTGTGGATTTGCCGCAGCCCGAAGGGCCGACCAGGATCAGGAACTCACCTTCCTTGATCGACAACTGGATGTCTTTCAAGGTGTCGGGCAGGCCCGCGCCATAGGTCTTGTTTACATTGCGAAGTTCAAGCGTAGCCATGATTACCCCTTGACCGCGCCGGCCGTGAGGCCGCGCACGAAATACTTGCCTGCGATCACATAGACCAGCAGGGTCGGCAACCCGGCGATCATCGCCGCCGCCATATCCACGTTATATTCCTTGGCCCCGGTGCTGGTGTTGACCAGGTTGTTCAGCGCCACCGTAATGGGCTGGGAGTCGCCGCTGGAGAACACCACGCCAAACAGGAAGTCATTCCATATCTGGGTGAACTGCCAGATCAGGCAGACCATGATGATTGGCGTCGACATCGGCAGGATGATCCGGCGGAAGATCGTGAAGAAGCCCGCACCATCCAGGCGTGCGGCCTTCACCAGCGCGTCCGGGATGCTCACGTAGTAGTTACGGAAAAACAGCGTGGTAAACGCCAGCCCGTAGACCACGTGGACAAACACCAGGCCAGTAGTGGTGCTGGCCAGGCCCATCTTGCCGAGGGTGAACGAGGCCGGCAGCAGCACGGTCTGGAACGGCAGGAAGCAACCGAACAGCAACAGGCCGAAGAACAGCTGCGAGCCACGGAAACGCCACATCGACAACACATAGCCATTCAGCGCGCCGATGGCGGTGGAGATCAACACGGCCGGAACGGTGATCTTGATCGAGTTCCAGAAATAGCCATTGACCGTGGCCCAGGCCTTGACCCAGCCAATACCACTGACCACGGTCGGCCAGCTCAACAGGTTGCCGGTGCTGATGTCTTCCGGAGTCTTGAAGCTGGTCAACAGCATGACCACCAGCGGCACCAGGTAAAGCAATACCGCGACGATCAGCACCGCGTAGATCGCGATGCGGCTCAGGCTGATGGAGGGTTTGGCAGCGAGACTAGTCATGACGCTTGGCCCTCAGCTCGGAATACAGATAAGGCACGATGATGGCGAGAATCGCACCGAGCATCAGGATGGCACTGGCCGAGCCCATGCCCATCTGGCCGCGACTGAATGTGAAGGAATACATGAACATGGCTGGCAGGTCCGAGGAGTAACCCGGTCCACCGGCTGTCATGGCCGCTACCAGGTCGAAGCTCTTGATCGCGATGTGCGCCAGGATCATTACGGCGCTGAAGAACACCGGACGCAGGCTTGGCAGCACCACTTTCCAGTAGATGCGCGGCATGCTTGCGCCGTCGATCTGCGCGGCGCGGATGATCGATTGATCGACGCCCCGCAGGCCGGCCAGGAACATCGCCATGATGAAGCCCGAGGCCTGCCAGACCGCTGCGATCACCAGGCAGTACACCACACGATCAGGGTCGATCAGCCAGTCCAGGCGGAAGCCTTCCCAACCCCAGTCGCGCAACAATTTGTCCAGGCCCATGCCCGGGTTGAGCAACCACTTCCAAGCGGTACCGGTGACGATCATCGAGAGCGCCATCGGGTACAGGTAAATGGTGCGGATAAAGCCTTCGCGACGGATACGCTGGTCAAGAAGCACCGCCAGCAGCACGCCAATCACCAGGGTGATCCCGATGAACATGCCGCCGAAGACCGCGAGGTTCTTGCTCGCTACCCACCAGCGGTCGTTGTCCCACAGCCGCGCGTATTGCGCCAGGCCCGCCCACTTGTAAGTCGGCAGGAAAGTCGACGTGGTGAACGACAGGACGAACGTCCACAAGATGTAGCCATAGAAGCCCACCAGCACGATGAACATGCTCGGCGCCAGCACCAGTTTTGGTAGCCAGCGCTGCAATGCATCGAACGGCGAGGCCTTGCTGAATACAGCAACAGAACTCATGGGGAAATCCAAAACAGAGAATAAGGACTAAGGGCAGCTGCAAGCTGCAAGCCCAGCAAAGTGCCTGCTTGCAGCTCGTCGCTTGTAGCCGCTTTACTTGGCCGACTGAACCGCTGCGCCAAGCTTCTTGGCGGCATCGGCAGGGTCGGCTTTCGGGTCGTTGATGTAGTTCGTCACCACGTCAAAGAACGCGCCCTGTACCGCCAGCGTGGTCGCCATGTTGTGCGCCATGCTTGGTTGCAGGCCGCCGGACTTGGCGTCCGCCAGGAAGTCCTTGGCAGCGGTCTGGGCGCAGGAGTCGAAACCGTACTTGGCCATGTCGCCCAGCATGTCGTTGCGCACCGGGATCGAGCCTTTGTTGATGCTGAAGACTTTCTGGAAGTTTTCACCCAGCACGACCTTGGCAATATCTTTCTGGCCGGCGGCGGTGCCTTGGTCTTTCTGCTTGAACACCGCCAGGGAGTCGATGTTGTAGGTGAAGGCCTTGTCGGTACCCGGGAAGGCTACGCATTCGTAGTCCTTGCCGGCGACTTTCTTCGCGGCGGTCCATTCACTCTTGGCCCAGTCACCCATGATCTGCATGCCGGCCTTGCCATTGATGACCTTGGCCGCTTCCAGGTTCCAGTCCTGGCCCTTGCCATCAGGGTCCATGTAGGTCGCGACTTTCTTCAGCTCGGTCAGCGCCTTGACCATTTCAGGACCGGTCAGTGCCTTGTTGTCCAGGTCGACCAGTGCCTTCTTGTAGCCATCGGCACCCATGACCGAAAGCACCACGGCTTCGAACACGGTGCTGTCCTGCCAAGGTTGGCCACCGTGGGCCAGGGGAATGAAGCCCGCGGCCTTGAGCTTGTCACCGGCTGCGTAGAATTCTTCAAGGGTGGTCGGGTTCTTGGTGATGCCGGCTTTCTTGAAGACTTCCGGGTTGATCCACAGCCAGTTGACGCGGTGGATGTTCACCGGCACGGCCACGTAGTCACCTTCGTACTTCACGGTGTCCGAGACTTTCTTGTCGAGCAGGCTGTCCCACTTTTCTTCCTTGGCGACATCTTTCAGGACGTCGGTGTCGAGCAGGCCGGTAGTCGCCCATTCCTGGATGTCAGGACCCTTGATCTGGGCTACGCCCGGAGGGTTGCCGGCCACGGCGCGGCTCTTGAGCACGGTCATGGCAGTGGAGCCGCCACCGCCGGCGACAGCGCCGTCCTTCCAGGTAAAGCCGTCTTTTTCTACTTGGGCCTTGAGCACATCGACCGCGGCTTTCTCACCACCCGATGTCCACCAATGGACGACTTCCACGGAACCTTTCGATTCGGCGGCAAGGGCGCTGACAGGGAATGCTGCGACGGGAAGCAAGGAAGCAAGAGAAATGACAGTAGCGAGGCGAGAAATCGCATTCATCTAGAAGTACCTTTCTTGTTGTTATGCATGCAAGTCTGGTGCTTGCGCTGCATGGATTCTAATCAGGGGATATCCCTTCGCAGGTAACGAAGGGACGCGTGTATGTCACGACATGGTTACACAGGCTCAGGCTCGGATAACCGTGCCAGGGCCGACGCCATGCTGGGCGCCAGCGGGAGGCGAGGTATCAGCACCGCCTGCCAGGCGTGATAAAGATCCGGTTTGCCCGGCCAGATGTCGGCACTGGGGCGGTTTTGCGGGTCGAGCTCGTGGTGCCAGCTGCCGTTGCAGCGGTCGATGAAATGTTTGTCACAAAATTCCCAAAAGCGCCGGTACCAGGTCTCGTATTGGACCTCGTCGGTGCGCTTGAGCAAGGCACTGGCCGCCGCTGCCGCTTCGGCATGCACCCAGTGCAAGCGATGGCGGACCACGGCACGGTTGTCCCAGTCCAAGGTGTAGACAATGCCCGGCGCACCATCGATCTGCCAACCATGGCGGCAGTTTTGCTCGAAGAGTTTTTGCGCATCCTGGACCAGCCAGCCCGGCGTCAGCATGCCGATCCGAACCCGCGCGGCTTCAAGGTGCAGCAGCAGCCGCGCCCATTCGAAACCATGGCCCGGCGTGGTGCCATATGGGCGGAAACCGTCGGCTGGGTTGTCGTGGTTGTACTCACGCAACGGTTGCCAGTCGCGGTCGAAATGTTCCACGACCATGTGGTCGTTGGCGGCGGCATGGACATGGATCACCCGTTCGACGATGTGCAGCGCACGGGCCAGCCAGCGCGGGTCGTCGGTGGCATCGGCCAAGGCGAGAAAGGCTTCGGTGGCGTGCATGTTGCTGTTGGCGCCGCGATAGGCTTCTTCCTCGCTCCAGTCGCGGTTGAAGGATTCGCGCAGGGCGCCCTCTTCTTCGCTCCAGAAATGCTCGTCGATGACCCGTATCGCCTCCTTGAGCAATGCCTCGGCACCGGGACGCTGGGCCACCACCGCGGAGCTGGCGGCCAAGGCAACGAATGCATGCAGGTAAGCGGCTTTGCCGGTGCCGTCCTCATCGGGATGGGTCGTGGCAAACCAGCCGCCATATTCCGCATCACGTAGCGGCCCCATAAGCGCCTGGACGCCATGATCCACCAGCTCGGCGAACCCTGGCAGGCCCTGGATGTGGGCCATGGCGAAGCTGTGGGTCATGCGCGCGGTGTTCATGGTCTCGGCCCGCGCATTGGCCGGCAGGCGACCCAGCTCATCCAGATTGCCGAAACCGTCGGGCAGTTTCGAGGCCTTGGCGAACGCCAACAGGCGCAAGCCTTCGGCGGCGAGCCATTGCTGGTGGGCAGGTGCATTCAGCCAACTGCTGAACGCCGGTTGGAAGGTATCCATCGAGGTCCCTTTTTTGTTGTTCTGACCCGGGGAGTCTAAACAAGGGAAGGCAAGCGACAGGTAACGAAAGGGACGAGTTATGTCACCGATCCGTGACATTGATAATGAACGTTCCCACGCTCTGCGCAGGAACGATCAGTCGACACAGCCCGGCTAATCCTGGCTGCGCGGCAATTGCAACGTCACCCGCAACCCACCCTCGCGCAGGTTTTGCAGGCTCACTTCGCCGCCATGGCTGTGGGCAATATTGCGTGCGATGCCCAGCCCCAGGCCATATCCCTGCTGTTGCCCGGCCAAGCGAAAGTGCGGCTCGAAGACTTGCTCCAGGCGCTGCTCCGGCACGCCCGGGCCTTCATCGTCAACGTGCAGGACGAACGCCGTTTCGTCGTCGTCGATGTGCAGATGGGCCTTCTGCCCGTATTTCAAGGCGTTGTCGATCAGGTTGCCGATACAACGCTTGAGGGCCAGCGGCTTGCCGGGATACGGGGCCAGCGCCCGACCATCCTGTGTAACCCGGCCGTTGCCGTTGGGCGCGAGATAAGGCTCCACCAGGCAATCGAGCACATGGTTGAGGTCCACTGGCTCGATGTTTTCATGGATATCGGTGTCCTTGACGCATTGCAGCGCGCCCTTGACCAGCAGCTCCAACTCGTCCAGGTCACGGCCGAACTTGGCTTGCAGGTTTTCGTCCTCCAGCAGCTCCACCCGCAGTCGCAGCCGGGTGATCGGTGTGCGCAAGTCGTGGGAAATCGCGCTGAACAACTGGCTGCGCTCGGTCAGGTAGCGGCTGATGCGCTCGCGCATGGCGTTGAAGGCGCGCCCCACTTCCACCACTTCACTGCCGCCGCCCTCGGCCACGGGCTCCACTTCGGCGCCCAGGGACATGTCCCGCGCCGCCCGCGCCAAGCGCTTGAGCGGCCGGCTCTGCCAATGCACCAGCAAGCCGATGAACAGCAACAACAAGCTACTGGTGAGCACGATGAAACCGACCTGTTGCTTGGGCAGGTCCTGTTCTTCGAGGCTGGTATAGGGTTCGGGCAGCAGCGAGGCGATGTACAGCCATTCGCCCGGTGCCATCTGGATCTGCGTGACCAGCACCGGCGGGTTTACCGGTTCAAGGGTCAAGGCGTAATGGGCCCAAGAGCGGGGCAACTCATCGAGCTTGAGTCCGCCGTTGAAAATCCGCAGGTCCTCGGGGCTGACGAACTTGACGGAAATGTCGGCGTTGTTGCCCAGGGAACGACGCAGCACTTCGTCCACGGCCTTGAGCACTGCCAGCTTGCGCGGCGTGACCGGCAGCACGTCCATGCCCAGGGGTTTGTCGTTGAGCGTGACGACGAATCGCGTACCGCCCATGCTGCGCAACTGGTCCAGCACCAAGGGACGATACGCCACCGGCAGCGAGCGCAGGTAGCTGACGGTGGCGGTCATCGAGTGAGCCAGGCTGCGCGCGCTGGTGACCAGGCCTTCGAGCTGGGTCGCGCGCAGTTGCGAAACCCAGATCAGGCTGGACAACGTCTGGGCGAACAGCACCACCAACAAGGTCAGCAGCAGCATGCGCCCCAACAGCGAGCGCGGCACGGGCACTCGCCTTGCCAGTTTTTTGATCCCGTCAATGACCATTGCTGGCAACCACAGTGGCCGCCAGTTGATAACCGCTGCCGCGCACCGTACGGATCAATCGCGGCGGCTTATCAGTGTCGCGCAAGCGCTGGCGCAGGCGACTCACCGCCATGTCGACAATCCGGTCCAGCGGCATGAGTTCACGTCCCCGGGTGGCGTTGCCGATGGTGTCGCGGTCGAGGATTTCCTGGGGATGGTCGAGAAACAGTTTGAGCAGGGCAAAGTCGGCGCCAGACAGAATCACTTCTTCGCCATCGGCGTGGAACAGCCGGTGGCTGACCATGTCCAGGCGCCACTCGTCAAAAGCCAGCACCTCGCCGCCGGTGCGTTCCTGGCCGAACTGCGCCCTGCGCAGCAGCGCCTTGATGCGCGCCTGCAATTCACGGGGGCTGAAAGGTTTACCCAGGTAATCATCGGCACCCAACTCCAACCCAATGACCCGGTCGGCCTCGTCGGAACTGGCGGTGAGCATGATGATCGGCACGTGCGCCTGGCGCGGGTGCTGGCGAACCCAGCGGCAGAGGCTGAAGCCGTCTTCATCCGGCAGCATCACGTCGAGGATCACCAGGTCGCTCGGTGCCTCGTTCAAGGCCTGGCGAAACCCGGCGCCATCAGGCGTGGTGCGCACCTGGAACCCCGCACGGCTGAGGTAAGTGTCCAGCAGCTCGCGAATCTCTTGGTCGTCGTCGACCAACAAAATCGATTTGTTCACTGAACTCACGGGGCATCGTCCTTGCTGTTTAGGTTGGGGCGGATTATGCCTGATGGACGGAACCTGCAAACACCACAACCTGCGAGGCGAGCGAGCCCGCTCCCACAGGTAGCCTATTTCAGACGAAGGCCGACGCCGATTGCTCCAACGCCACGCCCGCGCCCATCAGCCCAGAGTACGGCGCGGTCACCAGCCAGACCGGAATACCGTTGAAATAATCGCTCATACAACCTTTGTCGGCGAAGCATTTGGCGAAGCCGCTTTCGAGGAAGAAATCGGCGAACCGAGGGACTACCCCGCCAACAATGTAAACGCCGCCACGCCCACCGACCGTCAACACGTTGTTGCCCGCCACGCGCCCCAGCCAGCGGCAGAATTGCTCCAGGACTTCCAGCGCGATGGGGTCGCCGGCGAGGCCAGCTGCGGTGATCGACTCGGGGGTATCGAGCACCGGCACATGGCCGTCCACCGCGCAGATCGCCCGATAGACGCGAGGCAGGCCACTGCCGCTCAGGGCCGTTTCGGCGCTGACGTGGCCGATCTCGTTGTAGATGTGTTGCCAGAGTTGAGTCTCGCGCGGACTGCTCATTGGCAGGTCGACATGACCGCCCTCTCCCGGCAACGCCGCGAAACGGCCCTCGCCCAGGTCCAGCAGCGTACCGACGCCCAGCCCGGTGCCCGGACCAATCACCACCGCCGGGCGCATCGGCTCGGGCGTGCCCTGGCAGACGACCCGATATTCATCGGGACGCAAACAGGTCATGCCCAGGGCCATGGCGGAGAAGTCGTTGACCAGCATAAGCATGTCCACCTGCAAGGTCTTGCAGAAGGCCAGGTTGCTCAGTCGCCAATGATTGTTGGTGAAGCGAAACTCATCGCCGCTCACTGGGCCGGCCACCGACAGGCACACCGAGCCAATCGCCCCCGGCGCCATGCCCATGCCGCTCAAATACACCTTGATGGCATCTTCCGGGCAGGCGTAATCCGCCGTCGCCAGCACCTGGATGTTTTCCAGGTTGTGGTTCTTCCACAACGCGAAACGTGCGTTGGTCCCACCGATGTCACCGACCAAAGCCAGTTTCAATTAAGCGTCTCCAGGGCAGAAGTGAACGCGCTGGCGCCCTGCTCCGCCGAGCTGAAGGCCATGCGCATGAAACCGAACAGCTCGCGACCGGTGCCGATGTTGTTGCCCAACAGGCCTTTGGCCGGCTCGCGCGCGGCGAACTCATCGGCGTCCACCTTCAATTCCAAGGTGCCTTTGACGCCATCGACGCGGATGATATCGCCCTCCCGCACCCGAGCCAACGCACCACCGACATACGCTTCGGGGCTGACATGGATCGCCGCCGGGATTTTCCCCGACGCGCCGGACATGCGCCCGTCGGTCACCAGTGCCACTTTGAAGCCGCGATCCTGCAGCACGCCGAGGAACGGCGTCATCTTGTGCAGTTCCGGCATGCCATTGGAGCGCGGGCCCTGGAAGCGCATCACCGCGACAAAATCCTTCTCCAGCAAACCGGCCTTGAACGCATCGGCCAGGTCCTGTTGATCCTGGAAGACCATGGCCGGGGCTTCGACGACCTGATTTTCCAGGGCCACGGCCGAAACCTTCATCACGCCACGGCCCAGGTTGCCTTCCATCACCCGCAACCCGCCTTCCGGCGAGAAAGCACGGGCCACCGGGCGCAGGATGTTTTCGTCGAGACTTTCGGTCGGGCCGTCGCGCCACACCAGCTCGCCGTCTTCCAGGAACGGTTCCTGGGTGTAGCGACTCAAGCCATGACCGAGCACGGTGTTGACGTTCTCATGAAGCAGACCGGCTTCCAGCAGTTCGCGGATCAGGAACGACATGCCGCCCGCCGCCTGGAAGTGGTTGATGTCAGCCTTGCCGTTCGGGTAGACGTGGCTCAGGGTCGGCACCACCTCGGAGAGATCGGCCATGTCCTGCCAGGTCAACTGGATGCCCGCCGCCATGGCGATGGCCGGCATGTGCAAGGTGTGGTTGGTGGAACCGCCGGTGGCGTGGAGCGCGACGATGGAGTTGACCAGCGAACGCTCGTCGACGATTTCGCCGATGGGCATGAAATTACCGCTCTGCTTGGTCAGGCGCGTCACCTGGAACGCCGCTTCGCGGGTCAGGGCATCGCGCAGCGGCGTGTTCGGGTTGACGAACGAAGCGCCCGGCAGGTGCAGGCCCATGACTTCCATCAGCAACTGGTTGGTGTTGGCGGTGCCGTAGAAGGTGCAAGTGCCGGGGCTGTGGTAGGACTTCATCTCCGATTCCAGCAGCTCTTCGCGGGTGGCCTTGCCTTCGGCGTAGCGCTGGCGTACGTCGGCTTTTTCCTTGTTGGAAATGCCCGACACCATCGGCCCGCCTGGCACGAAGATCGTCGGCAAGTGACCGAAGCGCAGCGCGCCCATCATCAGGCCCGGGACGATCTTGTCGCAGATACCGAGCATCAGCGCGCCATCGAACATGTTGTGAGACAACGCCACCGCCGTGGACAGCGCGATCACTTCACGGCTCGGCAGGCTCAGTTCCATCCCCGCCTCGCCCTGGGTCACGCCGTCGCACATGGCGGGCGTGCCGCCGGCGAACTGGCCGACCGAGCCGATCTCGCGCAGGGCTTTCTTGATTTGTTCAGGGAAGGTTTCGTAGGGCTGGTGCGCCGAAAGCATGTCGTTATAGGACGACACAATGGCGATGTTGGCGGCGTTCATCATCCGCAAGTGATGCTTGTCTTCGGTGCCGCAACCGGCCACGCCGTGGGCGAAGTTGGCGCACTGCAACTTGCCGCGCATCGGACCGTCGCTGGCTGCACCGCGAATCAGTTCAAGGTAAGCCTCGCGTGTAGCGCGACTGCGGGCGATGAGCCGTTCGGTGACCTCAAGTACGCGGGGATGCATGTGTAGAACTCCAGGCTAACGGGTATGGCGACCTGATTGTCTATGCTGGTTCAAAGCCCCTTGCGCACCGCAGGAAAGACCGGGCGACAAACGGTTTCTGACCAATCGGACCAGTTGATTCAGGTCACTCGTTGTAGATAAAACAAAATATTGCCACTAAAAAGGCTTGTTTTCTATTTTTATGCGAATAATCTTGTAATTCCAACAACAAATCGACGGCGGCGCAGTTAATGACTCTTCGAATTGCAATCAATGGTTTTGGCCGCATCGGCCGCAACGTCCTCCGTGCACTGTATACCCAAGGCTACCGTCGCGACTTGCAGATCGTCGCCATCAACGACCTGGGCGACAGTGCAATCAATGCTCACCTGCTCAAGTTCGACACCGTCCATGGCACCTTCGATGCTGACGTACAGCACGACCATGAGAGCCTGACGGTCAATGGCGACCGCATCTCGGTCAGCGCCATCCGCAACCCGGCCGAACTGCCTTGGGCCGCCGAGAAAATCGACGTGGTGTTCGAGTGCACCGGGCTGTTCACCGACCGTGCCAAGGCCGCCGCGCATATCAACGCCGGCGCGCGCAAGGTAATCATCTCGGCCCCGGCCAAGGGCGCCGATGCCACCGTGGTGTATGGCGTTAACCACGATATCCTGCGCCAGTCCCACCAGATCATTTCCAACGCTTCGTGCACCACCAACTGCCTGGCCCCGGTGGCCCAAGTGCTGCACCGCGAGCTGGGCATCGAAAGCGGCCTGATGACCACGATCCATGCCTACACCAACGACCAGAACCTGACCGACGTCTATCACAGCGATCCGTACCGCGCCCGCTCGGCCACCCAGAACATGATCCCGAGCAAGACCGGCGCCGCCGAAGCGGTGGGCCTGGTGCTGCCGGAACTGGCTGGCAAACTGACCGGCATGGCCGTGCGTGTACCGGTGATCAATGTGTCCCTGGTGGACCTGACCGTACAGCTCAAGCGCGAAGCGTCGGCCGAAGAAGTCAACGAACTGCTGCGCCATGCCAGCCAGCATTCGAAAATCCTCGGCTACAACACCCTGCCGTTGGTCTCCAGCGATTTCAACCACAACCCGCTGTCGTCGATCTTCGACGCCAACCACACCAAGGCCAGCGGCAAGCTGCTCAAGGTATTGGCCTGGTATGACAACGAATGGGGTTTCTCCAACCGCATGCTCGATAACTGCCTGGCGTTGTGTAACGCCGAGTAACTCAGCGCGACGTCAAGGCGAGCCAATCGTGGGAGCGCGCTCCCACAACGGCTCTGCCGCAGGAAATCAGGGCTTGACCATTCGCGCAGATGATAAGCATTATCATCTACTCAAATCGGATCGGGCCCTACCGTGAGTCAATCGCGCTTTCACCACGTCTTTCTTGCCCAGCGCACACCGTTGCTGCGCACCCTCGAGCGCATGGTCAACAACCCGAGCACCGCCGAAGACCTGCTGCAGGAAACCTACCTGCGCGTCACCCGCGCGTTGGCCGAACGCACGGTCGATCATCTTGAGCCCTTTGTCTTCCAGACCGCCCGCAACTTGGCGTTGGACCATTTGCGCGCGCGGCGGATCCAGTCGCGAACCGTGCTCGACGACGTTCCGTTGGACGTAGTGAATAGTGTCGTCGCGCCCCAAAGCAGCGCCGAAGACGCCGCCCACGCCAAGCAAATGCTTGAGCGACTGAATGTGCGCTTGCAATCGCTGAGCTCGCGCCAGCAGCAGATTTTTATCCTCAGCCGCCTGCACGGCCACAGCTACCAGGACATCGCCGAGCGCTTGGGCGTGTCGTTGAGTACCGTGCAAAAGGAACTGAAATTGATCATGGCGATCTGCATGGGCGTGGCCGAACGCCTGGACACCGAGTGAGCCTGCAGAGACATTCGCAGCCAGCACCTTCGTCCAATTGTGTTGGCTGGCGAGCCTGCTAGTCTTGGTCGCCAGAAACGAAACAGCCGTGCATAGACACTGCAGAGGAAACACCGTGACGGACAACCATCGCCCCCCTGAAACCGCCGAGGCACGGCACACCGCCCATGCCATGGACCAGGCGCTGGACTGGCTGATCCTGCTCGATAACCCCAGCGAGGAACAGCGCCGACAGTTCCAGGCCTGGCTGGCGGCCGACCCGCGCCACGGCGAAGCGTTCGCCCGGGCCCAGGCGATCTGGAACGGCCCGCAAATCATCGAAAGCGCCCGGCAGCTGCAGGACCGCCCCAAGGTCAGCGCACTGTCGCGCCTGCGCAGCCATTGGAAACCATTAGCCACGGCAGCCGTGCTGTTATTGGGATTGTTCAATTTCAGCGACCTGCCGCTGCAATTCCAGGCCGATCACCTGACCGTGGTTGGCGAACGCCAACGCGTGCAACTGGAAGACGGTTCCAAGGTCCTGCTCAACACCAATTCGGCTTTTTCCAGTTCCTTCGACGAACACCGGCACGTGGCCCGGCTGTACAAGGGCGAGGCGTTTTTCGAAGTGCCAGCCAGCCGCACCCTGCCGCTGGAGCTGGACGCCGGCCCGGTCACCGCCAGCGTCAGCGATACCACATTCGCAGTGCGTTACCTGGATGGCGTCGCGCAGGTCCAGGTGCAACGCGGCGATATCGACCTGAGGGCAACCCGTTATGACACCCATGTCCGGCTCTCGGCCGGCGAGAGCATCCGCATCGGCCCCAACGGTTTCGACCGCCCGGCACGGCTCGACGTCGGCACCGACCTGGCCTGGGTCCAAGGACGACTGGTGTTCGAGAATCGGCCGCTGAGCCAGGTCCTTGCCGAATTGCGGCGCTACTACCCCGGTTGGATCATCAGCAGCAACGACCGGCTGGCCAACGTCGCGGTCACCGGCAACTACCGCCTCGATCAACCCCTCGATGTGGTGCGCTCCCTGGCCCACATAACCTCCGCGCGCCTGAGGGAATTTCCGGCGCTGGTGATCTTGAACTAAATGAGAATTATTTTTACTCGATAGGCTTCGCTGGTTCGTCTCGTTATAGCCAATGCAATTGATTCGCATCTCGCGATGCCGATCTGCACCTATAACAGATGCGACACGGAGCACTATCGATGTCCTCTCGCTTTACTTGCCGATTCCTTGCCCCTAGCACGCTGTCACTGCTGACCGCCGCCATCTTGATGGCCGGCATAGCACCGGCCGCCCTCGCCGCCAACGCCGAGCAACCGCCGGCCCGCAACATGGGCGACTACACGTTTTCGATTGCCCGGCAGCCGCTGGTCTCGGCCTTGAATGCCTTTACCGCCGTCACGGGCTGGCAGGTTGGGCTGCCCGCCGAATTGGCCGAAGGGGTCGCGTCGCCAGGCGTCAATGGCTCGCTGCCACCGGAAAAAGCCCTGGAGCGCCTGTTGGTGGGGACCAACCTGAGCTACCGCAAGCTGGGCAATAACAACATCGTTCTGGAAAAGCGCAGCGCCGGCAACGTGTTGGACCTGCAGCAGGTGACCATCAGCGCCACCCGCCAGGAACAGGACATCACCAGCGTGCCGAGCACCGTTTCGATTCATGATCGCCAGGAGCTGGACCGCAACAACGCCAACACCATCAAGGACCTGGTACGCTACGAGCCCGGCGTGTCAGTGGGCGGCGCGGGCCAGCGTGGCGGCATCAGCGGCTACAACATCCGTGGCATCGACGGTAATCGCATCCTGACCCAGATCGATGGCGTGGAAGTCCCCGGCGGTTTTTTCAACGGTCCCTACGCCAAGACCCAGCGCAATTATGTCGACCCGGAAATCATCAAGCGCGTGGAGATCCTGCGCGGGCCGGCCTCGGTGCTGTACGGCAGCAATGCCATTGGCGGCGTCGTCAGTTATTACACGCTCGACCCGGACGACATCATCAAGCCCGGCAAGGACGTCGGCGCCCGGCTCAAGACCGGCTACAGCTCCGTCGATGAAAGCTGGCTTAAATCCGGCACCGTCGCCGGTCGCAGCGGACCGTTTGATGGGCTGTTCCACTACAGCCAGCGCGACGGTCACGAAACCGAATCCTACGGCAGTAACAGCGGCACCGGCCTGGACCGCACCGCGGCCAACCCGGAAGACGTGCGCGCCCATAACGTGCTGGCCAAACTCGGCTGGAACTACAGCGATGATGCGCGCCTGTCCCTGGTCTATGAGAAGTACAAGGATGATCGCGATACCGACCTGAAGAGCGCCTACGGCGGCCCCTACGCCAACGGCCAACCGGCCATTCCCGGGTCGATCCTGCCCGGCGGCATGTACCAATGGCGCACCGGCAACGACACCATTACCCGCGAGCGTTTCGGCCTGGAACACAGCTTCGCCTTGGATAGCCTGTTCGCCGATAGCATCAAGTGGAGCCTGAACCATCAGGTCGCCAAGACCGACCAGAGCACCGCCGAGTTCTATTTCCCGATCACCCGCCAGGTACTGCGCACCCGGGAAACACTCTATGAAGAAAAGCAGTGGGTCTTCGACGCGCAGTTGGACAAGGCTTTCAGAATTGCCGACACCGATCACGCGCTGACCTACGGCACTACCCTCAAGCAACAAAAGGTCACCGGTTCGCGCAGCGGCAACGGCGTGTGCCTGGCGGTCGGCGTGGGTTGTCCCGCCGTTGGCGCAATCAGCACACGAGACGTATTGGCAAAAGCCAGTGACTTCCCGGACCCGACGATCAACACCTACAGCCTGTTCGCCCAGGACCAGATCAGCTGGGACAAATGGACCTTCACGCCAGCGCTGCGCTACGACTACACCCGGCTCAAGCCGCACCTGACCGATGAGTTCCTCCGCACCGTGGCCCCTACCGCTGGCGGCACGGTCAGCGACGACAACAAGACCTGGCATCGCGTCTCGCCCAAATTCGGCCTGACCTATGCCCTCACCGATCAATACACCTGGTACGGCCAGTATGCCGAGGGGTTCCGCACCCCGACCGCCAAGGCCTTGTACGGTCGTTTCGACAACGCTGGGGTGGGCTACAGCGTGAAGCCCAATCCCGATCTGGAACCGGAAAAAAGCCAAGGCTATGAGACCGGCCTGCGCGGTCGTTTCGATTCGGGCTCGTTCGACGTGGCGGTGTTCTACAACAAGTACCGCGACTTCATCAACGAAGACGCCATTACCCCTGGCGCCGACCAGTTGACTTTCCAGAGCAACAACATCAAGCACGCCACCATCAAGGGTGTCGAGGCCAAGGGACGCCTGGACCTGGACGTGTTCGGCGCACCACAGGGCCTCTACACCCAAGGTTCGGTCAGCTATCTCCATGGCCGCAACAACGACACCGGCGAACCGCTCAACAGCATCAACCCGCTCACCGGCGTGTTCGGCCTTGGCTACGACCAGGAGCAGTTCGGCACTTTGCTCAGCTGGACCTTGGTGAAGAAGAAAAACCGCGTCGACGACAGCAATTTCAATTCGCCCGACGGCGTTACCAGCCAGTTCAAGACGCCCGGCTTCGGCATCCTCGACTTGAGCGGCTACTACAAGGTTGCGGAGGACGTCACGGTCAGCGGCGGCCTCTACAACCTCACCGACAAAAAGTACTGGTTGTGGGATGACGTGCGCGGCTACGACAGCGTTGGCGAAGCAGCGGTGCTGAGCCCGGCCAACCTCGATCGCCTGACCGCGCCCGGGCGCAACTTCGCGGTCAACCTGATCTGGGATATCTGACCAAGGTTTTGTCGGCAAGCCAAATGTCCTGTGGCGAGGGGATTTATCCCCGCTGGGGTGCGTAGCGCCCCCAAAGCCTGCTTCTTTCGGTTCCATTTTTGTTAGGGCTGCTACGCAGCCCAGCGGGGATAAATCCCCTCGCCACAATACTTCTGTTCGAAGGAATTTTTTCATGACCACTCAACGTTCCACTCTTCGCTCCCAACGTCTGAACCAGATCACCCACGAGCCCCACGGCAAGCTCGATGCCCTGGTCAAGGCCCACGCGCCCTTCGAAACCCAGGCCAGCTACGCCCGCTTCGTCGTCGCCCAGTACCTGTTCCAATCGGAACTGGTGGCGCTGTACAACGACGCGCAACTGACCGCCCTGATCCCTGATCTGCCGGCCCGCTGCCGCGCCGAAGCGGCCAAGGCGGATCTCGCCGACCTGGACACCGAAGTACCCGCGCCCGTGGCTGGCGCGGTAAAAAAACCGACCCAGGCCGAAGCCCTCGGTTGGCTGTTCGTTTCCGAAGGATCCAAGCTCGGCGCTGCGTTTCTGATCAAGCGCGCCGTGGCCCTTGGCATGAACGAAACCTTTGGCGCTCGCCACCTGGCGGAGCCGGCGGGCGGGCGCGCCGAGGGATGGAAATCCTTCACCCGCACCCTCGACGGCCTGGCCCTTACCGCACAGCAGGAAGCCGAGGCGGACAAAGGCGCGCTGGATGCCTTCAACCGGTTTACGGTGCTGCTGGAACAAGCGTATGCGACAGAATTGGCCTGACGGTCATCCAACAGACGCAGGGCGCTTGCTCTCGCGGGGCTGCGCAGCGGCCTCCCACTGATTTTTGATCTATGCTCGCTCTCTCGTTCTGGAGGGCTTGTGATGTCAGATCTGCTTACGCCGATGCAAACCGCCCTCGGTTTGCCTACGGCCCCGATCCCCTTCACTGGCGACGGCGCCCTGCCCTCGGCCTTCGCCGTCACCGAGTTGGCGTGCGCCAGCATCGCCACGGCCGGTCAAGCGGTCGCCGAACTCATCCGCCAGCACACCGGCCGCTTGCCGACGCTTGAGGTCGACCGACGCCTGGCCTCGTTCTGGTTCTCGACCTCCCTGCGCCCGATCGGCTGGAGCGTACCGCCCATGTGGGATCCCGTGGCTGGCGACTACGCCACCGCCGACGGCTGGATTCGCCTGCACACCAATGCACCGCACCATCGCCTTGCCGCGGAAAAAGTCCTCGGCACCTGCACCGACCGCGCCGACATGGCGCGCAAAGTTGCCCGTTGGCACAAGGCGGATCTGGAACAGGCCGTGGTCGAGGCCGGTGGTTGCGCCGCGCAGATGCGATCCTGGCAAGCATGGCAGGCTCATCCACAGGGCATGGCCGTGAACGCCGAGCCCCTCGTCCACCGGCGCGACGATGGGCAAGGTCCGCTCAGGCCCTGGCTTGGCTCCGTCGCCCAGCCATTGGCCGGCCTCAAGGTACTGGACCTGACCCGCGTACTGGCCGGCCCGATTGCCAGTCGCTTCCTCGCCGGCCTGGGCGCCGATGTACTGCGCATCGACCCGCCGAGCTGGAACGAACCCGGCGTGGTGCCGGAAGTCACCCTCGGTAAACGGTGTGCCCGCCTCGACTTGCATCAATCCGCTGACCGCGCGGTGTTCGAGGCGTTGCTCAAAGACGCCGATGTCTTGCTGCACGGCTATCGCGCCGACGCACTGGAGCGCCTGGGCTACAGCGTCGAGCAACGCCGGCAAGTGGCGCCTGGGCTGATCGATGTCAGCCTCAACGCCTACGGCTGGAGCGGGCCATGGCAGCATCGCCGTGGCTTCGACAGCCTGGTGCAGATGAGCAGCGGCATCGCCGAGGCCGGCATGGTGTGGAAACAGGCCGACAAACCGACGCCGCTCCCCGTCCAGGCACTGGACCATGGCACGGGCTACCTGATGGCGGCCAGTGCGATTGTATTGTTCTCCCGCCGCTTGGCCGATGGCCGTGGCGGTTGCGCACGTTTGTCGCTGGCCCGCACGGCGAAGCTGTTGATCGAGCGAGGCGCCGCAAACGCGGCGGCACTGCGCGCCGAAGACAACGACGATCAGGGCCTGTTGGTGGAACAGACGCCGTGGGGCCCGGCACATCGACTGCACGTACCGCTGAAAATCTCCGGTACGCCGTTGCAGTGGGCGTTGCCAGCCGCCGAACTGGGGGCCCATCGCGCGCGGTGGTGAACATTCTTCGCCATCGCGCGATCCCCTACTTCCCGCTGGTTATCTGACCCAGATCAGCTGTTGTACTTTCGAATCGACCTAGGCTGTTGACTCTCTTCTCCGGCAATGGAGTCACGCAATGTCAAACACCCCTGGCAAACTTCGACTGGGTGCGTTGGTCGCGCTGGTAGTGGGCTCAATGATCGGCGGCGGGATTTTCTCGCTGCCGCAGAACATGGCCGCCAGCGCTGACGTCGGTGCAGTGTTGATCGGCTGGGCCATCACCGCCGTGGGCATGCTGACCCTGGCTTTCGTGTTCCAGACCCTGGCCAACCGCAAGCCCGATCTGGATGGCGGCGTATACGCCTATGCCAAGGCCGGATTCGGCGACTACATGGGCTTTTCCTCGGCCTGGGGTTACTGGATCAGCGCCTGGCTGGGCAACGTCGGTTACTTCGTGCTGCTGTTCAGCACGCTGGGCTATTTCTTTCCGATCTTTGGCGAGGGCAACACCGTCGCGGCGGTGATCGGCGCTTCGCTGCTGCTCTGGGCCGTGCACTTCCTGGTCCTGCGGGGCATCAAGGAAGCCGCCTTCATCAACCTGGTGACCACCGTCGCCAAAATCGTGCCGTTGCTGCTGTTCGTACTGATCGCCGTGTTCGCCTTCAAGCTCGAGATCTTCACCGCCGACATCTGGGGCCTGAAGAACCCGGACCTGGGCAGCGTGATGGATCAGGTGCGGCACATGATGCTGGTCACCGTATGGGTGTTCATCGGCATTGAAGGGGCGAGTATTTTCTCGGCCCGCGCCGAAAAACGCAGCGACGTCGGCAAGGCCACGGTCATCGGTTTCATCACCGTGCTGTTGTTTCTGGTGCTGGTGAACGTGCTGTCCGCTGGGGATCATGACCCAACCTGAACTGGCGAAGCTGCAGAACCCATCCATGGCTGCCGTGCTGGAGCATGTCGTCGGCCACTGGGGCGCGGTGCTGATCAGCGTCGGCCTGATCATCTCGCTGCTCGGCGCCCTGCTGTCCTGGGTGTTGCTGTGCGCCGAGATCATGTTCGCCGCCGCCAAAGACCACACCATGCCCGCGTTCCTGCGCCGGGAAAACGCCAACCACGTACCGGCCAACGCCCTGTGGCTGACGAACGCGATGGTGCAGGTGTTCCTGATCGTCACGCTGTTTTCCTCCAGCACTTACCTGTCGCTGATCTACCTCGCCACTTCGATGATCCTGGTGCCGTACCTGTGGTCCGCCGCCTACGCGTTGCTGCTGGCGGTGCGCGGTGAAACCTATGAGAAGGCGCTGGCCGAACGCCGCAAGGACCTGATCATCGGTGCCATCGCACTGGTCTACGCGATGTGGCTGCTGTACGCCGGCGGGATCAAATACCTGCTGCTTTCCGCCCTGCTCTACGCCCCCGGCGCGATTCTGTTCGCCAAGGCCAAGCGCGAGTTGGGCAAACCTGTTTTCACCTCGATCGAGAAGCTGATTTTCGCCGCAGTGGTCGCAGGCGCCCTGGTGGCTGCCTATGGCCTCTACGATGGCTTCCTGACGTTGTAATGGTCTTATCTGGAGGATCGTGTAATGACCACGGAAAAAGTGAAATACGGCGTCCATTCCGAGGCCGGCAAGCTGCGCAAAGTCATGGTCTGCTCCCCAGGCCTGGCTCATCAGCGGTTGACCCCGAGCAACTGCGACGAGTTGCTGTTCGATGACGTGCTGTGGGTCAATCAGGCCAAGCGCGACCATTTCGATTTCGTCACCAAAATGCGCGAACGCAACGTTGATGTCCTGGAAATGCATAATCTGCTGACTGACATCGTCGCCATTCCCGAAGCGCTCGACTGGATCCTGCATCGCAAGGTCACCGCGAACTCGGTGGGCCTGGGCCTGGTGAATGAAGTCGGTGCGTGGCTGCGCAGCCTGGAGCCGCGCCATATCGCCGAATACCTGATCGGCGGTGTCTCGGCCGATGACCTGCCGGACAGCTTTGGCGGCAAGACCATCCAGATGTTCCGCGACTTTCTCGGGCACTCCAGCTTCATCCTGCCGCCGCTGCCCAACACCCAGTTCACCCGCGATACCACCTGCTGGATTTACGGCGGTGTGACCCTGAACCCGATGCACTGGCCGGCGCGCCGCCAGGAGACCTTGCTCACCACGGCCATTTACAAATTCCACCCCGAGTTCACCCAGGCCGACTTCCAGATCTGGTACGGCGACCCGGACCACGACCACGGCAGCGCCACGCTTGAAGGCGGCGACGTGATGCCCATCGGCAATGGCGTGGTGTTGATCGGCATGGGCGAACGCTCGTCCCGCCAGGCTATCGGTCAACTGGCCCTGAACCTGTTCAAGCACAACGCCGTGGAACGCGTCATCGTCGCAGGCCTGCCGAAATCCCGCGCGGCCATGCACCTGGACACGGTGTTCAGTTTCTGTGACCGCGACCTGGTGACGGTTTTCCCGGAAGTCGTCAGTCAGATCGTGGCGTTTTCCCTGCGCCCGGACGAGAGCAAACCCGGTGGCATCGATGTACGCCGTGAAGAGGGCAGTTTCCTCGACACCGTGGCCGCCGCCCTCAAGCTGCCGGCGTTGCGGATCGTGGAAACCGGCGGCAACAGCTTCGCCGCCGAGCGCGAGCAATGGGACGACGGCAACAACGTGGTCGCCCTGGAACCCGGCGTGGTGATCGGCTACGACCGCAACACCTACACCAACACCCTGCTGCGCAAGGCCGGTGTGGAAGTCATCACCATCAGCGCCGGCGAACTCGGCCGAGGCCGTGGCGGCGGCCATTGCATGACCTGCCCGATCATTCGCGACCCTATTGACTACTAACCTCCGAGCCTGGGCCAGTCATTACCCAAGACTGGCCCAGGGGATAACCGACACCCAAGGAGATCCATCATGGCTTTCAATATGCGCAACCGCAGCCTGCTCTCGCTGATGCACCACACGACCCGCGAGCTGCACTTTTTGCTGGACCTGTCCCGCGACCTCAAGCGCGCCAAATACACTGGCACCGAGCAGCCGCACCTCAAGGGCAAGAACATCGCACTGATTTTCGAGAAAACCTCGACCCGCACCCGCTGCGCCTTCGAAGTCGCCGCCCATGACCAGGGCGCCCACGTCACCTACATCGACCCGGTGTCGTCGCAGATCGGCCACAAGGAAAGCATGAAAGACACTGCCCGAGTCCTGGGGCGGATGTTCGACGCCATCGAATACCGGGGCTTCGAACAGGAAATCGTCGAGGAACTGGCGAAGTTTGCCGGCGTCCCGGTGTTCAACGGCCTGACAGCCGAATTCCACCCTACCCAAATGATCGCTGACACCCTGACCATGCGCGAACACAGCGACAAACCGCTGCATGACATCAGCTACGCCTACTTGGGCGACGCCCGCTACAACATGGGCAATTCGCTGCTGATGATCGGCGCCAAGCTGGGCATGGACGTGCGCATCGGCGCGCCGAAAGCGCTATGGCCGCATCAGGATTTCATCGACCAGTGCCAGGCTTTCGCCGCCCAAAGCGGTGCCCGTATTACCATCACCGAAGACCCGAAAGAAGCGGTCCAGGGCGTGGATTTCATCCACACCGATATCTGGGTCTCGATGGGCGAACCGGTGGAAGCCTGGGACGAGCGCATCAAGCAACTGCTGCCCTACCAGGTCAACGCGCAGATGATGCAAGCCTCGGGCAATCCCCGGGTGAAATTCATGCACTGCCTGCCAGCCTTCCACAACAGCGAAACCAAGGTCGGCAAGGACATCGCTGCGCGCTATCCGAACCTGGCCAACGGTGTTGAAGTCACCGAGGACGTGTTCGAGTCCCCAGCCAACATCGCCTTCGAGCAAGCGGAGAATCGCATGCACACCATCAAGGCGATCCTGGTGGCGGCGTTGGCGGATATCTAGGCACCCGACCCATTCCTCTGTCAGAAGGACAGCACCATGCGCATCGTCGTTGCTCTGGGCGGAAACGCCCTCCTGCGTCGGGGTGAACCCATGACCGCCGACAACCAACGCAGCAACATCCGCACCGCGACTGAGCAGATCGCGAAAATCCACCCTGGCAACCAACTGGTCATCGCCCACGGCAACGGCCCGCAGGTCGGCCTGCTGTCGCTGCAAGCGGCGGCCTACACCTCGGTCGCGCCCTACCCACTGGACGTGCTGGGCGCCGAGACCGAGGGCATGATCGGCTACATCATCGAACAGGAACTGGGCAATCTGCTGGACTTCGAGGTGCCCTTCGCGACGCTCCTGACCCAGGTCGAAGTGGACGCCAACGACCCGGCTTTTGAAAACCCGACCAAGCCCATCGGCCCGGTCTACAGCCACGAAGAAGCGCAGAAATTAGCCGCTGAAAAAGGTTGGACTATCGCCCCGGACGGCGATAAGTACCGCCGAGTGGTCGCCAGCCCGCGCCCCAAGCGCATCTTTGAAATC
This sequence comes from Pseudomonas marvdashtae, assembly GCF_014268655.2. NCBI lineage: Bacteria > Pseudomonadati > Pseudomonadota > Gammaproteobacteria > Pseudomonadales > Pseudomonadaceae > Pseudomonas > Pseudomonas marvdashtae. Next base: position 59,120 of record NZ_JABWQX020000004.1, on the reverse strand, counting down.
CGCCCGATCAAGTGGTTGCTGGAGAAGGGCAGCATCGTGATCTGCGCCGGGGGTGGCGGCATCCCGACGATGTACGACGCCAACGGCAACCTGCAAGGCGTGGAAGCGGTGATCGACAAGGACCTATGCTCGGCGCTCTTGGCCGAACAGTTGGAGAGCGATCTGCTGGTGATCGCCACGGACGTCAACGCCGCTTTTGTCGACTTCGGCACGCCGGCTCAGAAAGCCATCGCCCAGGCCCACCCCGACGCCCTGGAAAAACTCGGTTTCGCCGCCGGCTCCATGGGGCCAAAGGTACAGGCCGCCTGTGAATTTGCCCGCAACACCGGCAAGGTCGCCGTGATCGGGTCGCTATCGGACATCGATGCTATCGTCCAGGGCACCGCCGGCACCCGCGTCAGCACGGCAACGCCGGGCATGGTTTATCGGTAACGGCAAAACTTATGCAGCAGGCGCGGTGTCTGCCGTTCTCCACGCCTTCGAAAGAGAGACGCTTATGGCCATGTTCGAACCCGGTCACCTGCACATGGAGCGCCATGCGCTGAACAAGGACGACTACAGCTACAACCTGTGCATTGATTACGAAGTCGCGCAGGACCCCAAGGAAGGAACGGGCATGTCATTCCGACTGCACGGCACGGTGGAAGACAAGAGCGTGGACGAGACGTTTTTCCTGGCCAAGGACCAGGCCTTCGACTTCGCCCGCCACGCCACGCGCATCGCCCAGCAGTACGGCATGCCCAAGAGCGCCAGCATCGGTTCGATGCACAAGTATTATGACGAGATGTTCGAAGACGTTCGCCAGCAGTTGGACGTCAAGCCGGGGGATCCGATGAAGCCAGAACACCTGGAATAATCGCCCGGCTTCCCGGCCTGAAGTAAACCCGTGGCGAGGGAGCTTGCTCCCTCGCCACTATCACTGCTGGGGATCCTCCCTCAGGGCGTATCAGTGCCCTGAATATCGGGCTACACACAACACCTTCCTCACTGGCAACCCGCCACGGCTGACCTATGCTGAAAACAGTACCCCCGGGTATTCGTTCAGAGGTCATCGCCATGAACATCAAGACAAGAAGACGCCTCGCCATTTTTGTCACCTGCACTGCCACGCTTGCGCTGTATGGCACCGCGGCTTATCGAGTCGAGCAGGCCAGGCAATTGCCCCGTGATTACGCCAGTTGCAACTTCGAGCGCTGCATACCGCACAACGCCACCTTGAACGCGCTGCGCTGAGGCGGTTTCAGTCGTCCTGCGGGTCGGTCTTGAGCCGGTCGCGGAAGGCCTTGGGCGAGATGCCGACGCGCCGGCGGAACAGTCGGGTGAAGTTGGTCGGATCAGAGAAGCCGAGCACCTCGGAAATCTCGTAGATCGTCATGCCGGTATAAGTCAGCAGCCGCTTGGCTTCCAGCAACTGACGCTCATGCATGATCTGCAACGCCGGCTGCCCTGCCAGCTCGCGACAGGTGCCGTTGAGGTGTGACACCGAGATGCCCAGGCGATGGGCCAGGTCCTCTACCTTGACGTGCTGGCGATAAGTTTCTTCCACCAACTGAATGAACCCGTTGAGGTATTCCCGAGCCCGTTGCGGACGCTGGCTGGAGGTGCGCCGGTGCATCACTTGCCGACTGACCCAGACCATGATCACGCTGACCAGCGCATGCATCAGCATTTCCCGGGCCGGTTGGTGGCCGACGTACTCCGCCTGCAAGGCGCTGAACAGGCTGTTGAGATAATCGGCATTTTCACCGGCTGGGTAGGCTTCAGCCTGGGCCAGGACATTCACCGAATGGCCGAGCTGCGCCTGCAGGTGCGTCACCAGCGGCGCCGCCAGGGTCACCACATAGCCTTGCACATCTTCGGAAAAACGAAAGCCATGCACCGACAGCGGCGGCAGGATCTGCACGGCGGGCTCCTCGAGCCGGGTGCGCTGGCCTTCGATTTCCAGTTCTGCCTGGCCTTTGAAGACAAACAGCAACTGGCACAGGTCGGCATGCCGATGGGGCTTGATTTCCCATTGGTGCTCGCTGCTGCGCGAGGAAATGGTTTCGCAGTGCAGCAGGTCCGGCGTCGGCCAATCCTGGCTCTCGCCATAAAGCTTGAACACCGGAATCGAAGGCAGCTCAGTTTTCTTCATAACGAGGTTCGGCCTCGGGTTACGGGCGATAATCGCACCGATTGGCAGAAAGTACAGGTATCAGCGCAGTTTTCCCCTTCAATTGACAGGTTCGCAAGCGAAAAATGCAGGCCAGGATTACTAATAATAAACACCGACCCTGGTCGCGTGCTCCTTGCGAGTCATAACAACAATGAAAACACTCAAGACCCAAGTCGCCATTATCGGCGCCGGCCCCTCTGGACTGCTGCTCGGCCAGCTGCTGCACAACGCCGGCATCGACACCCTGATCCTTGAACGCCAGACGCCCGACTACGTCCTCGGTCGCATCCGCGCCGGCGTACTCGAGCAAGGCATGGTCGATCTGCTGCGCCAGGCCGGCGTTGGCCAGCGCATGGACGCCGAGGGCCTGCCCCATGACGGTTTCGAACTGGTGCTCAGCGGCCGGCGCGTGCACATCGATCTCAAGGGACTGACCGGCGGCCAGAACGTCATGGTCTACGGCCAGACTGAAGTCACCCGCGATCTGATGGCCGCTCGCCAGGCATCCGGCGCCCAAACGCTGTATCAAGTCGATAACGCCCAGCCCCACGACTTGCAAACCGAACGCCCCTTCGTGACCTTCGAACACGTCGGGGAAACCTGGCGCCTGGACTGCGACTACGTGGCCGGCTGTGACGGTTTCCACGGTGTCGCGCGGCAGTCGATCCCGACGGAAAAACTCAAGGTTTTCGAGCGTGTCTACCCGTTCGGCTGGCTCGGCATTCTCGCCGACACCCCGCCTGTCCACGAGGAACTGGTGTACGCCCGCCACGAGCGCGGCTTCGCCCTGTGCAGCATGCGCTCGCGGACCCGCACGCGTTACTACCTGCAGGTGCCTGCCGAAGAGCAAGTGGCCGATTGGTCGGACGAGCGTTTCTGGACCGAGCTGAAGAACCGCCTGCCCGCCGACCTGGCCGAAACGCTGGTGACCGGTCCTTCCATCGAGAAAAGCATCGCGCCGCTGCGCAGTTTCGTCGTCGAACCGATGCAGTACGGGCGGATGTTCCTGGTGGGCGACGCCGCTCACATCGTTCCGCCCACCGGCGCAAAAGGCTTGAACCTGGCCGCCAGTGATGTCAGCACGTTGTACAACATTCTGCTGAAGGTCTACCGCGACGGCCGCGTGGATCTGTTGGAACGTTATTCGGCGATCTGCCTGCGACGCGTGTGGAAAGCCGAGCGATTCTCCTGGTGGATGACGTCGATGCTGCACCGCTTCGAGGACGATGCGTTCAACCAGCGCATCAGCGAAGCGGAGCTGGAATATTTCGTGGACTCCGAGGCGGGCCGAAAAACCATCGCGGAAAATTATGTGGGGCTTCCTTACGAGGCTATCGAATAGCCGACTATCGATTTAAACTGCGGGCTCCCGTCCATTCGCCGCCCCGGCGCGATGCCCGCAGGTCTCACCTTGACTCAGCTCGACACGTCCCAAGCCCGGCAACCCGTAATCCGCAGCGTGCTGGTTGCGTTGATGATGGCGATTTTTCTCGGGGCGCTGGACCAGACCATCGTCGCGGTCTCGATGTCGGCCATTTCCGCGCAATTCAAGGACGTCAGCCTGTTGGCCTGGGTGATCTCGGGCTACATGGTCGCCATGACCGTTGCGGTGCCGATCTACGGCAAGCTGGGCGACCTGTACGGTCGCCGACCGCTGATGCTGTTCGGCATGGGCCTGTTCACCGTGGCCTCGCTGTTTTGTGGCCTGGCGCAGGACATGGAGCAACTGGTACTGGCGCGGATCGTCCAGGGCATCGGCGCTGGCGGGATGATTTCCGTGAGCCAGGCGATCATCGGCGACATCATCCCACCCCGGGAGCGGGGTCGTTACCAGGGTTATTTCAGCAGCATGTATGCGGTGGCCAGCGTCGCCGGGCCGGTGTTGGGCGGCTACATGACCGAGTACCTGTCGTGGCGCTGGGTGTTCTGGATCAACCTGCCGCTGGGCCTGGGCGCGTGGTGGGTGGCCCGTCGCAGCCTGGTGGGGCTGCCCGTGCCGCAACGCACACCGATCATCGACTACCTGGGCACCGTTTTGCTGATCATCGGCCTGACCGCGCTGCTGCTGGGCATTACCCAGATCGGCCAGGGCCACGCCTGGCACAGCCGCGAGGTACTCGGGTTGCTGGCTTGTGCGGTGATCGTGCTGGCAAGTTTCGTCTGGCACGAACGCCGTGCCCGGGAGCCGTTGCTGCCCATGCACCTGTTCGTCAACCGCAGCGCGGTGTTGTGCTGGTGCACGGTGTTCTTTACCAGTTTCCAGGCGATCTCGTTGACGGTGCTGGTGCCATTGCGCTTCCAGAGCGTGACCGGCGCCGGTGCCGACAGCGCCGCGTTGCATCTGCTGCCGCTGGCGATGGGCTTGCCGATAGGCGCCTATTTCGCCGGGCGCCGTACTTCGATTACCGGACGCTACAAACCGATGATTCTCAGTGGCGCCCTGCTCTTCCCGTTTGCCATCCTCGGCATGGCATTCACCCCGCCGGATGCGTTCTGGCTCAGCGGCCTGTTCATGCTGCTCAGCGGCATTGCGTCCGGCATGCAATTTCCCACGTCGCTGGTGGGCTCGCAAAATTCAGTGGAACAACGGGATATCGGCGTGGCCACCAGCACCACCAACCTGTTCCGCTCCCTCGGCGGGGCAGTGGGCGTGGCACTGATGTCGGCCTTGCTGCTGGCCCTGCTGCAGGGGTCGGGCCTGGCCCAGCTCGCCGGTTCGGCGCTGATAGGCGAAAGGCACTCCGGCAACGTCCTGCTGGACGGCCTCAACGCCGCACCGGGCCAGACCTTGGACGCCTTGCATGAGCAATTGCGGGCAACGTTCCGGCACTTGTTGATGATCAGCGCGGCGGTGTCGTTGCTGGGCTTGGCCGCGGCGCTGGCGATGCCGAATCACCTGTTGCGAGGGCGAGAGGAAAAAGCCCGGTAGTGTCGATAGCACTTCCCCGTGGAGAGGGAGCTTGCTCCCGCTGGGTCGCGAAGCGGCCCCAATAATCCTTGGCTTAATCAATACCTTGGGCCTGCTGCGCAGTCCAGCGGGAGCAAGCTCCCTCGCCACGAAAGCGCTTTTGCCCACCGATCTCAGGCCGTCGCCGCGACACCTTCCGGCATCACATCCGCGCTCATCCCGTCCTTCATCCGCTTGGCATCACGCACGAAGCAGCGAGACGCCAGGAACAAGAACACCATGGTCAACAACAGCGCTACCGGGATCAGGTACATCGCGTCATGCAAGCCGATGGCCTTGAACGCTTCGGTCATCTGGTCGACGCCTGCGGCGGCCATGGCGGTATGGGCGAAGTAGTCGGACAAGCCGCCGACCACCACCGGCCCCAGGCCGCCGCCGAGCAGATACAGCCCGGCAAAATACAAGGCCATCGCGGTGGCGCGCAGGCGCGGTTCGACGACGTCCTGGATCGCGGTGTAGACGCAGGTGTAGAAGTTGTAGGCAAACAGCCAACCCACGCTGAACACCGCCACGAACACACCGATTTCGATGCGCCCGGCATGCAACGCCCACGCGGTGGTGACCGTCGAAATAGCCAGGCTGAACGCCGCGAACAGCAAGCGGCCGTTGGGCACGCGCTGGTGAATCTTGTCGGCCACCCAGCCCCCGAGCGTCAACCCGAACAACCCGGTCACGCCGACCATGATCCCGGTCGCCACGGCGGCCTCGTGCAGCGGCATCAGGAAATAACGCTGCAACATCGGCACCAGGAATGAGTTGCAGGCATAAGTGGCGAAGTTGAAACACAGCCCCGCCATCACCAGCCACAGGAATGTAGGGACCGCCAACACCCGGCGAACCGGCCGATCGACCTTTTCCTGGGACACCTGCACGGCTTCCGCCGCGCCGCGCTTGGGCTCCTTGATGAAAAACATGAAGACCGCCAGCACCAATCCCGGCACCGCCGCGATAAAGAACGGCGCACGCCAGCTGTCGAACGCCTTGACCATCGCGCCAATGGTGAAGAACGCCAACAGCAGGCCCAGCGGCAGGCCGAGCATGAAGATGCCCATCGCCCGAGCCCGGCGGTGGGCCGGGAACAGATCGCCAATCAACGAGTTGGCCGCCGGTGCATAACTGGCTTCACCGATGCCCACCCCCATGCGCACCACCAGGAACGCCCAGAAACTGCCCACCAGGCCGTTGACCGCCGTCAGCCCGCTCCAGGCCGCGAGGCCCCAGCCCATCAGCTTGCTGCGCGAACCGGTATCGGCCATGCGCCCCAACGGCAAGCCGGCAATGGCGTAGACAATGGTGAAGGCGGTACCGATGATGCCGATCTGGAAGTCGCTGAGGCTCCATTCCATGCGGATCGGCTCGATGATGATCGCCGGGATGGTGCGGTCGAAGAAATTGAACAGGTTGGCCAGGAACAACAGGAACAGAATGCGCCAGGCATTCGCCGCTTGGGTCGAGTTCTGCATGGGTCCGTCTCTTTTTTATTGTTGGGCGAGGCATCCGAGCCCGGAGCCTGCAATCTAGACAGCCGCGCGCGCGCTGTCTTCAATCATTCGCAGGGCTGATACCCGACCATGGCGCGTGGCGTTATTCATGACCTCGGTCAATTACCGGTAACAATAGCCATCATTTTGCCTGTTAACCGTTAAAGAACGCCGCGCGATGGCCGATCCAAGATGATCAGGACAAGATTCCCCCGAGCGCTGGTCAGGCTGCAGCCCTGAACGCTTGGGCCGACATTCGCGACCGTCAGGACGCGAGTTCCCATCCGCGATGGTTCGATGACAGAGGTCGTCGGACCGACCAGTCAGGCATACGGCGCACAATGACCTCCAAAAAAACAGCCACTGCGGTATCCGATCTGACCTTGAGCCCGGCCGCCAACGGTCCAGAAGTCTCGAAGCCGTCGATTCCCCCGCGCCCACTGGCGACCCAGCAATACCTGTATTTCACCGAGACCAACACCGACCGCATCCTCGATAACCTCGATGGCCTGCGCGATGCCGTGTTCCCCCGTCCGCCCCACCTGGTGGACGACGAGAGCGAGCGTGGCCAGCAGGAATTCCCGTCGGTGTGCCTGATCGGGCTGGGGCGCTGCGGCTCCAACATCGCCCTGGACGTCGCGGAGCTGGTCTATAACGCCCGCAAGTTCTACCTCAACGAATTCAACGCCGAAGACAAGAGCTACGGCGACAAGGGCTATCGCCCGGCCCAGTGGATGCGCAACCTGCGCCTGGGCCATGGCAAGGCCAGCAAACCGGTATTTTTGGTAGAACCGCTGGTCATGCTCGGCGATTTGGACAAGGACATCGCCGGGCGCATCCGCTTCTCGCGCAAGGGCGAGAAAAGCGGTTTCCTGCGCGACTACAGCAAAATGAAAATCATGGACCTGTCGGAAGTCCATGCCGGCGGCGCCGGTAACGCGCCGATCCTCGGCCAGTACCTGGCGAAGATCATCCTGAACAAGGACACCCAGCGTTTCTCCAGCCCCGACTGGAAAATGATCCACTCGTACCTGATCGACAGCTGCGGCATCAAGGCCAACCAGTCGCGCCTGTATTTCTCGATCTTCAGCGCCGGCGGCGGTACCGGCTCGGGCATGGCCTCGGAGTTCGGCCTGGCCCAGCAGTATTCGTACATGAACAAGACGTTCGACACCAAGCCAATGGACGAGCACGACAGCAAGAGCGGCCACTCCTTCGTCTTCGAGCCGATCTTCACCAGCGGCATCTGCGTGCTGCCGAACATTTCCGATCACCGCAGTGAAATGTCCGAGGCGCTGCACATCAACGCCGGACGCCTGCTGTGCAAATACCTCTCGGAAGAATGGGACTTCTCCTACAACTTCGCCAATGAAGACAGCAGCGAAGCCAGCGTCATGGGCCGTATCCGTCCATGGAACGCGATGATGCTGATCTCCAACGACATCATGCGTTACGCCGAGGAAAGCGATGACGGCAACATCCAGAACATTGATGTCAATGCGATGGAGAAGCACGCCAACCAGTACATTTCCCAGCAGATCTTCAATATTCTGACGGCCCAGGCCGTCACCACCGACTACGACCAGAACTATTTCCGGCGCGCCGGCATCGACATCGGCGAGACCATCCGCCTCGACGCAAACGACCTGTTCATGAGCCTGGCCGGCCCGGTGGCGATTGCCTACGCCGAATCCGTGGTCCCGGAAACCCCCGCGCCGAGCGGCGACAAGTTCAAGGTGTTCGAGAAAGAACCGCCGCGCTTGAACATCGACGACCTGTTCTTCCGCTCCATCGACCTGCCGCACTTCAACAAAGTCACCCAGGCCATCGAAGGCATCAGCCTGCTGCCCATCGAATCCAAGCGCTACCGGGCCTCGCTGGAGCAATACAAGAATTCCGGCTACGACGCCGCCGCCCTGCACGACCTGCACTTTTTCAAGAACTGCTCGTCGGTGGTGTCGATCGTCTCGCTGCCTAAAGACTACAAGCTGTCCTACATGGACCTGAACCGGCTCAAGACCCACCTCAACAGCTTGTTCCCCAACACCACGCTCAAGCGTTACGCCTTGGTGATCGGCGCCTCGGCCAACCTGTCGCTGACCACCTTGATCGCCAAGAGCCCGTGCCTGTCGGACGACTTCCTGACGCTGATCGTGGCCTTCATCAAGCGCTGCTTCGCCCGCAACCCGTACCGCTTCGACGACACCCTGGACAACTCGATCCTGGACTTCATCATCAATGAAGAGTTCGATGAAGGACGCATTGATGAGCTGCTCAACGAATTCGAGAACCCGGCGAAGATCCTCGATACCAACTGGTACGCGATCAAGCCGATGTACGAGAAGAAATACCGCGAGCTGATCAGTGACAAGGACAAGTTTGTCTCGATCAACGACATCCGCCTGTCCCGCGACTGCGTAAAGAAGTCGATCAAGTACCTGCGCGAGATCTACCGTCACCGGATCGGCAAGACCAAGGTTATTTCTCTTAATAACCATACCGGCAAGAGTTACTGAGGCATTCAGAAACAATTGAGCAGCCCAAAGGCTGCTCAATAAACTGTTCCCGTTACGTATACGTCACCCTCCCTTGTGGCGTTTCGCCACGGCAGGCTGCCATCACGCTACTCACGTACACACTTTCTCAAGCAAAAAAACACGAGCCAACTTGGTGCATCGATCAATTCGATGCCCTTTCCTGGATCAAAATCCACGGCGAAACCACCACGGCCCAAAGCTGCGGATCTCGCTCGAAGAGATCCAGCGCCCGCGTCTCAGACAGCTTGGCAAGCTGCCCGGCGTCCAGCCAGGTGGCGACTTTAGTCCCTTCGTCCTGGGCAACGGCCTCGGCCGCGGCGATCAGATCCAGTGCGGGATCGACCCACAATAGGGCACCCTTGGCAAAGAACGGCTCCAGCTCCTTCCAGGTGATGGATGCCGTTTCACCGAGCAATTTGGCATAGAGGGTGCTAGGTTCTTGATTCATGGGGGAGCTGTCCGGAAAAGAAATCGGCGCGAATGATAACGTCGGTGGTCTGGCAGAAAAACCCGGTTGCAATTGCAGTACCGATTGAAAAGCGCAGCAAAGCCAAGGATTGCCGATTTGACCGGTCCAACCCCGCCGCCAATCTGTCTTTTTCTTTCAATAAAGCGACACCCTCGGGTTTTGCCCCCAAGCGCCAGCTTCCCTTGCCAACAATCGGCGCTCTACACTGTACCGGTACAGTTGCCGGGGGCATTTTCCGCGAGGATATCCAAGATATCTGACCCGGTTCTGCTGCTACGGCGCCAGGACTATAAAAACTACAACAGCATGAGTGGAGCACTATGACTAAGGCTACTAAGCAGATTTCCAAACTGTTTGCCGCTATGGTTCTGGCCGGGGTTGCCAGCCATTCGTTGGCCGCCGACACCATCAAGATCGGCATCGCCGGCCCGAAAACCGGCCCCGTAGCCCAATACGGTGACATGCAGTTCAGTGGCTCGAAAATGGCCATCGAGCAGATCAACGCCAAGGGTGGCGTCAACGGCAAGCAACTGGTCGCCGTTGAATACGATGACGCCTGCGATCCGAAACAAGCGGTCGCGGTTGCGAACAAAGTGGTCAACGACGGCGTCAAGTTCGTGGTCGGCCACCTGTGCTCCAGCTCCACCCAGCCAGCGTCGGACATCTACGAAGACGAAGGCGTGATCATGATCACCCCGGCCGCCACCAGCCCGGACATCACCGCTCGCGGCTACAAGATGATCTTCCGCACCATCGGCCTGGACAGCGCCCAAGGCCCAGCGGCCGGCAACTACATCGCCGACCACGTCAAGCCGAAAGTCGTTGCGGTCCTGCACGACAAGCAGCAGTACGGTGAAGGCATCGCCAGCGCCGTAAAAGCCACCCTCGAGAAGAAAGGCACCAAGGTTGCCGTGTTCGAAGGCGTGAACGCCGGCGACAAGGACTTCTCCTCGATGATCGCCAAGCTCAAGCAAGCCAACGTCGACTTCGTCTACTACGGCGGCTACCACCCGGAGCTGGGCCTGATCCTGCGTCAAGCCCAGGAAAAAGGCCTGAAGGCCAAGTTCATGGGTCCGGAAGGCGTGGGTAACGACTCGATCTCGCAGATCGCCAAGGAAGCTTCCGAAGGCCTGCTGGTAACCCTGCCGAAATCCTTCGACCAGGACCCTGCCAACATCGCCCTGGCTGACGCCTTCAAGGCCAAGAAAGAAGACCCGAGCGGTCCGTTCGTGTTCCCGTCCTACTCGGCTGTGCAAGTGATCGCCCAGGCCATCACTTCCACCAAGAGCGAAGACCCGGAAAAAGTGGCTGAAGCCATCCACGCCGGCACCTTCAAGACCCCAACCGGTGACCTGAGCTTCGACGCGAAGGGCGACCTGAAGGACTTCAAGTTCGTGGTTTACGAGTGGCATTTCGGCAAACCTAAAACCGAAGCTTCGCCTCAGTAAGGCCTGGCCTGACTGACTGCCAATAAAGCCCACGGCGTGCCGTGGGCTTTGTTTTAAATGTATTGGGCCGCGCTGGCGTGATCCGCCAGTCTCCCCACCTGAAAATCTCAAAACCGTCATCAGCGGTTCGCTGGCAAACCTCGTGCTCGAAGTGGATGCAGATCCACGGGGCCCGGGCGGGAAAATGACTCCACCAGTGAAATGCGTATCAGGTTTTTAGGAGCGCTGTAATGCCTGACATCTATCACTTCTTCCAGCAGCTGGTTAACGGCCTGACCGTTGGCAGCACGTATGCCCTGATCGCCATCGGCTATACGATGGTTTACGGCATCATTGGAATGATCAACTTCGCCCACGGCGAGGTGTACATGATCGGCTCCTACGTGGCGTTCATCGCCATCGCCGGGCTGGCCATGATGGGACTCGACAGTGTCCCGCTGTTGATGACCGCGGCGTTCATCGCGAGCATCGTGGTGACCAGTTCCTATGGCTACAGCATCGAACGGATCGCCTACCGCCCGTTGCGCGGCAGCAACCGTCTGATCCCGCTGATTTCCGCCATTGGCATGTCGATTTTCCTGCAGAACACGGTACTGCTTTCGCAAGACTCCAAGGACAAATCCATTCCCAACCTGATCCCAGGCAACTTTGCCATCGGGCCAGGCGGGGCACAGGAAGTGATGATTTCCTACATGCAAATCGTGGTGTTCGTGGTGACCCTGGTCGCCATGCTCGGCCTGACGCTGTTCATCTCCCGTTCCCGCCTGGGCCGCGCCTGCCGCGCCTGTGCCGAGGACATCAAGATGGCCAACCTGCTGGGCATCAACACCAACAACATCATTGCCCTGACCTTCGTCATCGGTGCGGCCCTGGCGGCCATCGCCGCGGTGCTGCTGAGCATGCAATACGGCGTGATCAACCCCAACGCCGGCTTCCTCGTGGGCCTGAAAGCCTTCACCGCCGCGGTACTGGGCGGCATCGGCAGCATCCCCGGCGCAATGCTCGGCGGGCTGGTGCTGGGCGTGGCGGAAGCCTTTGGCGCCGACATCTTCGGCGACCAGTACAAGGACGTCGTGGCGTTCGGCTTGTTGGTTCTGGTTCTGTTATTCCGGCCGACCGGCATCCTGGGCCGTCCGGAGGTTGAGAAAGTATGACTAGGCATCTCAAATCGGCGCTCTTCAGCGCCCTGCTGGTCTGGGCCGTGGCCTATCCGGTACTCGGTCTCAAACTGACCATCGTCGGCATCAACCTGGAAGTGCACGGCACCAGCCCGGCCATCCTGGCGACTATCGCCGTATGTTCCGTCCTGATGTTCCTGCGGGTGTTGTTCAGCACGCAGATCAGCGCAGCCTGGAAGGCATCTCCCGGCGTGCCGGTGATCCCGGCCAAGGCTAGCAACTTCCTGACCCTGCCGTCGACCCAACGCTGGATCGTCCTGGGCCTGGTCGTCGTGGCGTTGGTGTGGCCGTTCTTCGGTTCACGCGGTGCGGTGGACATCGCCACGCTGATCCTGATCTACGTGATGCTCGGCCTGGGCCTGAACATCGTCGTAGGCCTGGCCGGCCTGCTGGACTTGGGCTACGTGGGTTTCTATGCCGTCGGCGCCTACAGCTACGCGCTGCTGTCCCATTACTTCGGCCTGAGCTTCTGGATCTGCCTGCCGATCGCCGGGATGATGGCCGCGACCTTCGGTTTCCTGCTGGGCTTCCCGGTCCTGCGCTTGCGCGGTGACTACCTGGCAATCGTGACTCTGGGTTTCGGCGAGATCATCCGCCTGTTCCTGCGTAACCTGACCGACATCACCGGTGGCCCGAACGGCATCAGCAACATCGAGAAACCGACGTTCTTCGGCCTGACCTTCGAGCGCAAGGCCGCCGAAGGCCTGCAGACCTTCCACGAGTTCTTCGGCCTGCAATACAACTCGATCAACAAGGTGATCTTCCTCTACCTGGTGGCGTTGCTGCTGGCCCTGGCCGCGCTGTTCGTCATCAACCGCCTGCTGCGCATGCCGATTGGCCGTGCGTGGGAAGCGCTGCGCGAAGACGAAATCGCCTGCCGTGCGCTGGGTCTCAACCCGACCGTGATCAAGCTGTCGGCCTTCACCCTCGGCGCTGCGTTCGCCGGTTTTGCCGGCAGCTTCTTCGCTGCCCGCCAAGGCCTGGTGACGCCGGAGTCCTTCACCTTCATCGAGTCAGCGATCATCCTCGCCATCGTGGTGCTGGGCGGGATGGGCTCGCAGCTGGGCGTGATCCTCGCGGCGATCGTGATGATCCTGTTGCCCGAAATGATGCGTGAATTCAGTGAATACCGCATGTTGATGTTCGGCGCCTTGATGGTGCTGATGATGATCTGGCGTCCTCAAGGTCTGCTGCCTATGCAACGCCCGCACATGGAGCTGCGCAAATGAGCCGCGAGATCCTGAAAGTCGAAAACTTGAGCATGCGCTTCGGCGGTTTGCTGGCGGTCAACGGCGTGGCCCTGACCGTGAAAGAGAAACAAGTGGTTGCCTTGATCGGGCCGAACGGCGCGGGCAAGACCACGGTGTTCAACTGCCTGACCGGCTTCTACCAGCCGACTGGCGGCACCATCCTGTTGGACGGCGAGCCAATCCAGGGCCTGCCCGGCCACCACATCGCTCGCAAGGGCGTGGTGCGGACCTTCCAGAACGTGCGGCTGTTCAAGGACATGACGGCGGTCGAGAATTTGTTGATCGCCCAGCATCGTCATTTGAACACCAACTTCTTTGCCGGCCTGTTCAAGACCCCGGCGTTCCGCAAGAGCGAACGCGAGGCCATGGAGTACGCCGAGTACTGGCTGGACAAGGTCAACCTCACCGAGTTCGCCAACCGTACCGCCGGGACCCTGGCCTACGGTCAGCAACGACGCCTGGAAATCGCCCGCTGCATGATGACCCGCCCGCGGATCCTCATGCTCGACGAACCGGCCGCCGGCCTGAACCCGAAGGAAACCGAAGACCTCAAGGCGCTGATCGGCGTGCTGCGTGAAGAGCACAACGTCACCGTCCTGCTGATCGAGCACGATATGAAGCTGGTCATGAGCATTTCCGACCACATCGTCGTGATCAACCAGGGCACTCCCCTGGCCGACGGCACGCCGGAACAGATCCGCGACAATCCTGAAGTGATCAAAGCCTACCTGGGGGAAGCGTAAATGCTGCAGTTCGAAAACGTTTCCACCTTCTATGGCAAGATCCAGGCGCTGCACAGCGTCAACGTCGAAGTCCGCCAGGGCGAAATCGTCACGCTGATCGGTGCCAACGGTGCCGGTAAATCCACCCTGCTGATGACGCTTTGCGGTTCGCCTCAGGCCCACAGCGGCAGCATCCGCTACATGGGCGAGGAATTGGTGGGCCAGGACTCGGCGCAGATCATGCGCAAGAGCATTGCCGTGGTGCCGGAAGGCCGTCGCGTGTTTGCCCGGCTGACCGTGGAAGAGAACCTCGCCATGGGCGGATTTTTCACCGACAAAGGCGACTTCCAGGAACAGATGGACAAAGTACTGCACCTTTTCCCACGCCTGAAAGAGCGCTTTACCCAGCGCGGCGGCACCATGTCCGGCGGCGAACAGCAAATGCTCGCCATCGGCCGTGCGCTGATGAGCAAGCCCAAGCTGCTGTTGCTCGACGAGCCCTCACTGGGCCTGGCGCCGATCATCATCCAGCAGATCTTCGACATCATCGAACAGCTGCGCAAGGATGGCGTGACGGTGTTCCTGGTGGAGCAGAACGCCAACCAGGCGCTGAAAATCGCCGACCGGGCGTACGTGTTGGAGAACGGCCGCGTGGTAATGCAAGGCACCGGCGAAGCCCTGCTGACCGATCCGAAAGTGCGCGAAGCGTATTTGGGCGGTTGAGTCTGCCTCCATGAAAACGGCCTTCGGGCCGTTTTTTTTTCGCCCGGATGTTGGACGAAATCCCTGTGGCGAGGGAGCTTGCTCCCGCTGGGCTGCGTAGCGGCCCCAAGATTTTGCGGTCGCTGCGCAACCGAGCGGGAGCAAGCTCCCTCGCCACAAGGTCAAGTGTTCGTTATCAGAGTCGATCCAACGCCTCCCCGCTGCGCTTGAACCAATCGATCAGATAATCAGCCAGCACCTGCGTACGCTTGGGCAATCCGCCCTGATACGGATGCACCAGGTACATCGGCATGCGGCGGGTCTGAAAATCGCGCAGCAACCAGCGCAGTCGCCCATCGGCCAGTTCCTCGTTGAGCAAATACGACGGCAATCGCGCGATTCCTGCCCCGGCCAGGGCGGCTTTTTTCAACAAACTGTAGTGGTTGCTGGCAAACGGCCCGGACACTCGCACCCGCAGCAGTTCGTGCTGCTGGTGATACAGCCATTCCTCCCGACCGCTGTAATGGCTGTTGAGCAGACACTTATGCTCGGCCAAGGCCTGGGGGGCGTCGGGCTCGCCGTAACGTTCCAGGTAGGCCGGGCTGGCACAGGTCATTTCGTGCCAGGCCAGCAGCGGGCGGGCCACCAGCCGCTCATCGATAGAGGCATCCGAGCGGATTGCCAGGTCGAAGCCATCGCGAGACAGATCACGATAGCCGTTGTAGAGCTCCAACTCGATCTGCACGTCGGGGTACGCATGGGCAAACTCCGTCAGCAGACCTTCAAAGAAGGTTTCCCCCAGCGAGACCGGAACCGTCATACGCACCGGCCCGGAGATTTCGCCTTTCAAGCGGGCCAATGCCTGACGCGCCCTTTCCACCTGGACCAGCAACGCCTGGGCCTGGGGCAGCAGCGCCGCCCCCGCCGCCGTGAGGCTCAAGCGCCGGGTCGTACGCTGGAGCAAGAGCACCGAAAAGCGCTCCTCCAACAGGCTGATGCGCTTGGACAATTGCCCCTTGCTGCACCCCAACTGCTGCGCCGCCAAGGTAAAACTCCCGGCTTCGACGAGTACGGCAAACGCCGCCAGGTCGTCTATCTCGCTCATTGGATTGTTTCCAATTGAAAACCAAAGGTTTCCTATTAGCACGCTTATCTACGAGAAAATCCATCCTAGACTGCAACCTCGTTCACACCACTGAGGAACAGCCCATGAAAATCCTGTTGATCGGCGCCAACGGCACCATCGGTTCAGCCATCGATAACGAACTGTCGCCACGCCATGAAATCGTCCGGATCGGCCGCCACAGCGGCGAATTGCAAGTGGATATCAGCGACAGCGCCTCGATTCGCGCCCTGTTCGAGAAGACCGGCCGCTTCGATGCCTTGGTCTGCGCAGCGGGCAACGTCACCTTCGCGCCCTTGGGCGACATGACCGAAGAAAGCTTCGCCCTCGGTTTGAAGGACAAGCTGATGGGCCAGGTGAATCTTTTGCTGATCGGCCGTGAATTCGCTAACGACGGAGCGTCCTTCACCTTCACCACCGGCGTGCTCAGCCACGATCCGATCAAGAGCGGTGCTTCAGCGGCCCTGGTCAACGGCGCCCTGGACAGTTTTGTGCGCGCCGCGGCAATCGAGTTGCCACGGGGCATGCGAGTCAACTCGGTGAGCCCGAACGTGCTGCTGGAAGCCATGGACAAATACGCACCTTATTTCCGCGGCTTCAAACCCGTTCCCGCAGCGGATGTGGCATTGGCCTACGCCAAGAGCGTCGAAGGCCTGCAAACTGGTCAGACGTTTCACGTGGGCTGACGAACGCGTACTCGGAGGTGCTCTGGATTCAATCAGGGCGCCGAAGGTTCTAACAACGTGGGTATCAGCGACGGGGCGATTTCACGCGGTATGCTCAGCCGCGTGCCAGTCATATCGAGCGCCGATTTCACTGTTGGCCGGCTTATGAATGTTCCATTGATAAATATCCGCACGGGTTGATCCAGCGACTCACGACTCATCCGTGCCACGCGTTTTTGCGCGTCCGGGCTGAGCATGACGTCTAGCAGCACGTATCCCGGATTGGGGTCGTTCTCCTGCTTGAGTGTCAGGATCATTGAAGTAAAATCCGAAGCGGACGAAAAATGGATATCTGCCGCCATGCACTGCAAGGCCGCCAACATCCCCAATCCTGTGAACAGCACCTGTCTTGCCATCGTCATGAGACCACCCTCTAGCTGAAACGGCGCAAGACTAGGCCCTTTCCCAATGCCTTGGCATTTGGAAATGACACGGAATGTTGCTGAACTCCCTGGATCGAGTTGTAAATTCGCCCTGTGGGTTGTGATGAAACAATAGTCTGAGTAACGTGGCGACACTTGTCTGGAGACCCAATGATGCGTGTCGCTCGTTCCCTGTTGTGTATTGCCCTTCTCCCGCTCTTCGCCGGTTGCCAGCTGCTCGACGCCCCGCGTGAGAGTGCGTCCCACGCTGGCCAGATGCGCATGCAGGGGGAGCTGACGGCGGCCGATGGCAAGCTGGTGTTCCAGCCATGCGAGGAGCAACGTCGCTATATCGTCAACGACACAGGCGCAACCAGCGTGCTGCAACAGGCCGCCACCCTGGCGGACGACCAAGGCAAGCTGTTTGCCGATGTCCGTGGCCGTATCGTTTCCAGCGCCGCGGCCGGCGCCGACAGCCAATTGGACCTCGAGCAACTGTATCGCCTGGAACGCTCGGGGAACGCTTGCGCCGATGCGGACTTCAAGCGTCTGACCTTGCGTGCCGCGGGGCACGGCCCCGAATGGGCGCTCAAGGCCAGCGGCAAGGGCCTGGTGCTGGATCGCGAAGGCCAGCCACCACTGGCGGTGCCTTATGTCGAGGAGCAACTGGGCGACGGCCGCTTCAACCTCGGCACCGAAGCCAACGGCCAGAAAGTCGAGCTCTGGGTCACACCTGCGCGTTGTGTCGACAGCGTCAGCGGCAGTGTGCAACACATGAGCGCCGAGTTGCGGGTCAACGGCCAGGTCCAACGCGGCTGCGCCTACTTCGGTGGGGCGCGCGACGACTGATCCAGCGCTTTTGGCTTATAATCGCCGGTTCACGCCCTGGTGCAGTTGTGCATCCCGCGAACCGGACCCCGTTATGTTACGAATCACCGAACTCAAGCTGCCGATCGACCATCCCGAAGAAGACCTGCGCCCTGCCATCGTGCAACGCCTGGGCATCGCCAGCGATGACCTGCTCGACTTCACGTTGTTCAAGCGCAGCTACGACGCACGCAAGAAATCCTCTGAGCTGTGCTTCATCTACACCATCGACCTGGCGGTGCGCGATGAAGCCAGCCTGCTGCGCAAGTTCGCCGATGACCGAAACGTCAACGAAGCGCCGGATGTCAGTTACAAAGTCGTCGGCGAGGCACCGAACGACCTGAGCGAGCGGCCGATCGTGGTCGGCTTCGG
Organism: Pseudomonas marvdashtae; assembly: GCF_014268655.2. Taxonomy (NCBI): domain Bacteria; kingdom Pseudomonadati; phylum Pseudomonadota; class Gammaproteobacteria; order Pseudomonadales; family Pseudomonadaceae; genus Pseudomonas; species Pseudomonas marvdashtae. The sequence goes on along the minus strand of NZ_JABWQX020000004.1, from coordinate 40,761 downwards.
CCCGTGCGGGATCTTCGCCGCCCTGTTGCTGGCGCAGATGGGCTTCAAGCCGATCATCCTCGAGCGTGGCCCGGAAGTGCGCCAACGCACCAAGGACACCTGGGGCCTATGGCGCAAAAGCGTGCTCAACCCCGAATCCAATGTGCAATTCGGCGAAGGCGGCGCGGGGACCTTCTCCGACGGCAAGCTCTACAGCCAGATCAAGGATCCGAAGTTCCTCGGACGCAAGGTCCTGCACGAGTTCGTCAAGGCCGGGGCGCCGGAAGAAATCCTCTACGTCAGCAAGCCGCACATCGGTACGTTCCGCCTGACCGGCGTCGTGGAAAACATGCGAGAGCAGATTCGCGCCCTGGGCGGTGAAGTGCGCTTCGGGCAGCGGGTCACTGACGTTTTGATCGAAGACGGTCAACTGGTTGGCGTCGAGCTGGCCAGCGGTGAGCAGATCCATTCGAAACACGTGATCCTGGCCCTCGGCCACAGCGCCCGGGACACGTTCCGCATGCTCCACGGTCGCGGCGTTTACATGGAGGCCAAGCCGTTCTCGGTGGGTTTCCGTATCGAACATCCGCAATCGCTGATCGACAGCGCGCGCCTGGGCAAGTATGCCGGGCACCCGAAACTCGGCGCCGCCGACTACAAACTGGTGCACCACGCCAAGAACGGTCGCTCGGTGTACAGCTTCTGCATGTGTCCAGGTGGCACCGTGGTGGCGGCGACTTCCGAGCCGAACCGCGTCGTGACCAACGGCATGAGCCAATACTCGCGCAACGAACGCAACGCCAACTCCGGCATCGTCGTCGGCATCACCCCGGAAGTGGATTATCCCGGCGGTCCGCTGGCGGGCATCGAATTGCAGGAACGCCTGGAATCCCATGCCTTCGTGCTCGGCGGCAGCAACTACGAAGCCCCCGCGCAGTTGGTGGGTGACTTCATCGCTGGCAAGCCGTCCACCGCACTGGGCAGCGTCGAACCTTCCTACAAGCCGGGGGTGTCCCTGGGTGATCTGGCTTTGGCCCTGCCGGACTTCGCCATCGAAGCCATCCGCGAAGCCCTGCCGGCATTCGAAAAACAGATCCGCGGCTATTCGTTGCACGACGCCGTGCTCACCGGCATCGAGACTCGCACCTCTTCGCCGTTGCGCATCACCCGCGACGAAACGCTGCAGAGCCTGAACGTCAAGGGCCTGTTCCCGGCAGGCGAAGGCGCAGGTTATGCGGGCGGGATCCTGTCGGCGGGCGTGGACGGTATCCGGATTGCCGAAGCGGTGGCGCGGGATGTACTTGGCCTGAAGGCCTGACCATGTTTGCCGGGGGGCGAGCTTGCTCGCTCCCCCGGGAACTCGTCTTATCGAAGATTCAGATATCAGCTCGCAACACACTCTCCGGCAACGCCTCTCCCCGCTCCGCGCATGCCGCCACGGCATCGATCAATCCAGCCAATTCATACCCCTGAGCCTCGAGCCAGGCCGGCTCGTAATACGTCGTGGCATAGCGCTCCCCGCCATCACACAAAATCGCCACGATCGACCCCGATTCGCCGGCGTCTGCCATTCGCTTCGCAGCGATCAACGCGCCGATCAGGTTGGTGCCGCTGGATCCGCCGACCCGTCGTCCCAAGCGCTGGGCCAGGTAATGCATGGCCGCGAGGGACAAGGCGTCCGGCACCTTGACCATCGCATCGATGACCTTGGGCAGGAACGACGCCTCGACCCGTGGCCGGCCGATGCCTTCGATCCGCGAACCGCAATCCAGGCGCAGGTCGGCATCGCCGCTGCGGTAGTAGTCGAAGAACACCGACCGCTCGGCGTCGGCACACAGCACACGGGTACAGTGCTGGCGATAACGGACATAACGCCCGAGGGTCGCCGTCGTACCGCCCGTGCCAGGGCTGGAAACCAGCCAGGCAGGCTCCGGATACCGCTCGAAGCGCATCTGCTGGAAGATCGACTCGGCGATATTGTTGTTGGCGCGCCAATCCGTGGCGCGCTCGGCGTAGGTGAACTGGTCGATGAAATGTCCGTCATGCTCGCGAGCCAGGCGCTCGGACTCGGCGTAGATCTGCGTAGGATCGTCCACCAAATGGCTCTTGCCACCGTAGAAGGCGATCTGTGCGATTTTTTCCCTCGAGGTAGTCGCCGGCATCACCGCAATGAACGGCAGGCCCAGCAAGCGGGCAAAGTAAGCCTCCGAAATCGCCGTCGAGCCGCTGGAGGCCTCGATCACCGGCGCGCCCGGCTTGAGCCAGCCGTTGCACAACGCGTAGAGAAACAGCGAACGGGCCAGCCGATGCTTGAGGCTGCCGGTGGGGTGGCTGGATTCGTCCTTGAAATACAACTCGATGCCCGGCAGTCCCGGCAGTGGCAGTGGAATCAAATGCGTGTCGGCACTGCGCTGGAAATCCGCCTCGATGATGCGGATGGCTTCGCGCGCCCATTGGCGAGGGTCATTCATATTGTGTTCTCACTGGATCGGTTCGACGCGAGCGAACCTGACGGCCCCGCATACACGGCCTGGTTTCGGAAATACGTGACGCAAGCTTAGGAAAAAACCGACATCCCGCACAGGTACAGCTAAGGTCCAATATGCGGCATAACTGCCCGACAGCCTGGCGAGAGCTTGTAACGACATATAACAAAAAAGAATATAACTTTTGTTTTAACAACTAACGGTACGGGTTAGGGTGTGCCATCTTTTTGATTCAAATAATGGAGAGCTACCTTGCCTATCCGTAGCGCTTTGACCCGTTTTCTTCAGTTGGAAGCCGCCGGCGGCTTGCTTTTGATCGCCGCTGCCGCGCTAGCCCTGATACTGAATAACTCGCCACTGTCGTGGCTCTATACAGATTTCCTGGACACGCCCGTGGTGGCTCAGGTCGGGGCGCTGAAGATTGCGAAACCAGCGCTGCTGTGGATCAACGACGGCTTGATGGCGCTGTTCTTCCTGCTCATCGGCCTCGAGGTCAAACGTGAGGTACTGGACGGACAATTGTCGAAGCCTTCACAAATTGTCTTGCCGGGCGCGGCAGCAATTGGCGGCATGCTGATACCGGCTTTAATCTATTGGTTTCTCAACCGTGACAATCCGGCTGCCCTTGCGGGCTGGGCGATTCCGACGGCCACCGACATCGCCTTCGCCCTCGGTGTGCTGGCCTTGCTCGGCAAGCGGGTGCCGGTGTCGCTCAAGCTGTTCCTGATGACCCTGGCAATCATCGACGACCTGGGCGCCATCGTCATCATCGCAATCTTCTACTCTGGTGACCTGTCGACCTTGTCACTGGGACTGGCCGCCGCCTGCATTGCCGGGCTGGTGGCGATGAACCGGATGGGCGTCGTCAAGCTCGGGCCCTATATGGTGGTCGGGCTGATTCTATGGATCTGTGTGCTCAAGAGCGGTGTCCACGCCACATTGGCCGGCGTGACCTTGGCCTTCTGCATTCCACTGCGCACCAGGAACGCCGAAACGTCACCCCTGCTGACGCTGGAACACGCGCTGCATCCCTGGGTGGCCTACGGTATCTTGCCGCTGTTTGCGTTTGCCAACGCCGGCTTGTCCCTGAGCGGCGTCACGGTCGAGAGTTTCACCCATCACGTCCCGATGGGCATCGCGGTCGGCCTGTTGCTGGGCAAGGCTGTCGGCGTGTTCGGCCTGACGTGGCTAGCGGTGAAAATCGGCATTGCCAGCCTGCCCGCCGGGGCCAATTGGGGTCAGATTCTGGGCGTGGCGATTCTCTGTGGCATCGGTTTCACCATGAGCCTGTTCGTCGGCTCCCTGGCATTCGTGCCGGGTGCGAGTGAGTATGCGGGGATGGATCGGATGGGGATTCTGACTGGGTCGATCCTGGCGGCGGTGATTGGTTATGGGGTGACGGCGATGGCCAGTCGTAAGCCTAATGTAGCGGTTTCGTGACGGCCGGTCCTGTGGAGAGGAAGCTTGCTCCCGCCGGGTCGCGCGGCGGCCCCAAAAAACGATGAGCGCTGCGCACTCAAGCGGGAGCAAGCTCCCTCGCCACAAAAGCTCCCCAGCCACCACGCCAGACGCTGTGCGGATTTACTCGCGCGTTGGGGAGTGGGCAACCCGGCACGGATGCCGGGTTAGCCGCGCAGGTAAAGCGGAACCATAAGCGGCCATTACCAAAGAAACGGATATGCCCACCGCTCGAAGGACAGATACAGCCCCGCGAACCAAAATTGCTTAGTGCGAAACGCGACTCGTGCCACCGACAGTGGAAATCCGAACCCGCTCACCCACACGGAACACTTCGTTCTCCTGAACCTGCTGCACATAGGCACGCATGCTGCCGTCATCTTCCCGAACAGTAATCTCGACACCCTGGGTCCGGGTCAGGCCTTCTTCAGTAGCAGATCCGAGCAAGCCGCCAGCCACGGCGCCGATCACAGCGGCAACGATGCTGCCACGGCCACCGCCGATGGCGCTGCCACCCACACCACCCACCACCGCACCGGCCGCACCGCCGATCGGGGTCTTGGTGCCTTCGATCTTGACCGGACGCAGGGATTCGATGGTACCCATGCGAATCGTCTGGACGCGACGCGCTTCGTCACGGGAGTAGGAGTCGCCGGTCAGGCTCGACTGACAGCCAGTGAGCAACATCGCCATCGTGGAAAAGGAAGCAACCAGCAAAACAGACTTACGCATAGCATCAACTCCAAAAGACAGGGATCCATTAAACTCCCCGGCTTGACGCCTGTCACGGCCTCGCCAGGGAAAAATTGTTTTCATTCAGGTGGGATACAGGCGCACCGGAAAAAATTCACCACACAGTAGCGCTCATTTCAAAAGTCCGCGTCACCGACCCAGGGATTTTCATGGATTATTTCATCATAGTCGCTACCACCGTGGCGGGCCTGTACTTCCATTGGTGGCTGTACGTACGCATCAAGCGCTGGATGGACCGCGACTTGGCGTTGTCATTGGCGGGACAGGATGAGCAGAAGAAAGCTCACATGCTGCAACAATTGACCCGTGCCCGCGAACAAGGCATCAAGCGCCGGGACCTGCCGCAATGGCTTCAAGCCGCTGCGGCAGCTTATCCCGAAGTCAAGGCGCCAAACGCTCGCGAACCCAATCCCCGCCCTGCAGACGATAGTTGAGACGATCATGAAGACGGCTCGACCGTCCCTGCCAGAATTCGATGCGCTCAGGCAACAGGCGATAGCCGCCCCAATGCTCGGGGCAATGAGGTTGGCTGTCGCTGAAACGCTGTTCGGTGGCTTTCAGCAGATCTTCCAGCTCCCCACGTCCGGCGATCACCCGGCTCTGGGGTGAGGCCCAGGCACCGAGACGGCTGCCCAGCGGCCGCACCTGATAATAGGCGTCCGACTCCTGCGCCGTGACCTTCAGGACTTTGCCCTCGATACGCACCTGGCGCTCCAGGGTAGGCCAGAAAAAAGTCATGGCCGCGTAAGGATTCGCCGCCAAGTGCTGGCCCTTCGCGCTGTCGTAGTTGGTGAAGAAGGTGAACCCCTGGGCATCCAGTCCCTTGAGGAGCAGGATCCGGCAGTGCGGCCGACCGTCCGCATCCACCGTCGCCAAGGTCATGGCGTTGGCCTCCACCGGAGCCTGTTCGGTTTTCACCGCGTCGGCGAACCACTGGTGGAACAGCGCGAACGGCTCGGCCGGCGCTTGTGCCTCGGTGAGGCCATCGCGGGTGTAGTCACGGCGCATATCAGCCAGCGTTTGGGTCATGGCGCGCTCCTTGTGATCAGCCCATCACTGTTTTTTGGACGTATCGGCGGCAGCGACTTTTTTCCCATCGGCAGCGGCCTTGGCCGGTTCCGGTTTCTTCGCTGGCGTGGTTTTCTTGGCCGGGGTCTTCTTCGCGGGGGCCTTGGCGGGGGCCTTCTTGGCCGCCGCTTTCTTGGCGGCCGGGGCTGCGGCTTTTTTCGTCGCGGGGGCCGCGGCTGGCGCCGCAGGTTTGACGTCCTGGGCTGCCACCAGCGTCACCGGTGCAGGGGCCGGCATGTTGTATTTGCTCAACAGCGCAACCATCGTGTTTGCCGGCGTGACCAGCAACTCCACACGACGGTTCAAGGCCCGGCCTTCAACGCTGTCGTTGGCCGCACGGGGAGCGACCGAGCCCATGCCGCGCAACATCAGGCGATCACGCTGCAAGCCACTGAGCCGGAAGATCGCCGCCACGGATTGGGCACGCTCCTGGCTGAGCTTCTGATTGGCCGGTGCCGCGCCCGACGTATCGGCATGGCCGAGGATCAGCACGGCGGTTTTCGGATCGGCTTCGAGGATCTTGGCAACGCGGGTGAACGGGCCGAGTGTCACCGGCAGCAGCATGGCCGGACGGTCCGGGTTGAACGAGCCGTCAACGGGCGCGGTGACGACCAGCACGTTATCGCGGCGCTCCAGCTCAAGCTTGCTGTCCTTGATGGCGGTACGCAGCTTCGGCTCATAGTCGTCGAGCCAGGCTTGGGTGACTTTCGGGTCGGGCATCGGCACCGCCTTGGCGGTCTCCTGGTCCTTGCCGCCGAATGGCCACCACCATTTGCCGTTACTTTCGGCTTCGGCCTTGGCAACGGTCGCCGGCGCCTTGGCTTCAGGTTTGGCTTCAGGCTTCACCGGATCTTTTTGGGCGACTTTATCAGCGGCGTCGTCGGAGGAGAATGGCCACCACCAGTGCGTGCCACCGGCACTTTCGGCCTTGGCTTGGGGTGCTGCGGCGGCTGGCTTCAAGGGTACCGCTGGAGCCGGTTCTTTAGCTGCAACCTTGTCGGAGGAACCGAACGGCCACCAACCGCTGCCGCCCTCGGCATCATTTTGTGGGTTTTGTGCGCAACCGGTGATAGCGAAGCACAGCGCCAGAGCGAGGGTTTTATTCGATGACATTGGATATCCACAAAATGATCAAAATGAAAAAACAAAGGCCATGTTCCGGCCGCATAAACAGACGCTTTGAAACTGAAAAGGACACGAGGTTCCTGTCCCCACTACCTGCGAGGGCGCTTTATAGACAAGTGGCAAGCACCCTCGCAAGCTTCTGCGCACGCGGGTCCATCAAGACGTAGGGCCCGAGCGTGTTGGTCACGAAACCGAATGCAACGTCATGCTCCGGGTCGGCAAAACCGATGGAGCCGCCCGCACCGGGATGACCAAAGGCGCGCGGCCCCAGGCCGTAAGTCGCGTTAGGCATATCAGGCTGATCGAGCATGCACCCCAGGCCGAAACGGGTCTGGGTCAGCAGCGTCTTGTCTTCGCCGAAGCTGTGCTGGCGCGTCAGCTCGTCGAGCATCTCACTTTCCAGCAGGCTGCCGTCGAGCAGGCCGGCGTAGAACCCGGCGAGGCTGCGCGCGTTGCCGTGGCCGTTGGCGGCCGGCTGCTGCATGCGTCGCCACTCGGGTTTGTTGGTGCTGGTCATGATCGACGGCGGATTGGTGAACGCCCGAGTGGTCATGGCCGTCGGTTCGCGCATCGTCACCTGCAGCAGGCGCTGGGCCGCGGCATCGCCGACATTGCCTTTGCCGCGGGCGATATGCGCCACGCGATAAAATTCGTCGTCGGCCAGGCCGACATGGAAGTCCAGGCCCAGCGGTTTTGCGACCCGGGCAACGATGGACTCACCCGGACCCCGGCCATCGGCCCTTCGCAGCAATTCGCCAACCAACCAGCCGTAGGTGATCGCGGCATAACCGTGCCCCTCGCCGGGCGTCCACCAAGGCGCTTCAGCCGCCAAGGCGTCGACCATGGCTTGCCAGTCGTAAAGTGCTTCAGGAGCCATCAACTCCCTGAGCGCCGGTAACCCGGCCTGATGGCAGAGCAACTGGCGCAGGGTGATGGATTCCTTGCCAGCGGCAGCAAATTCAGGCCAATAGCGAGCGATCGGAGCGTCCAGCTGCAGCTTGCCTTCCGCCACCAGTTGCAGGGCCGTTACGGCCGCGAAGGTCTTGGTGCAGGAAAACAGGTTGGCGATGGTGTCGCTATGCCAGGCTTCACTGCCATCTTTATCAGCCGTGCCTGCCCAGATATCGATGACGGTGCGGCCGCCCACTTGAATGCACAACGCCGCGCCGCGCTCCTGGGCATCATCGAACAGCGCCGCGAACGCTTCACGCACCGCCTCGAACCGAAGCTCGTAATGACCTTGAATTTGCACCCGCAACTCCCTTGAAATAAACACTTTTTTCAGGTGGCTGGCATTGTTTCAGCCATTGAGGGTTTTGGGAACCGCCGTGAGACGGTTGGTTGTGACTAGGAAATCTCCCGCCGAAACGGCGGCAGCGCATTGAGGATGGCTTTACCGTAGCGCTGGGTCACCAATCTGCGGTCGAGCAGCGTGATGGTGCCGCGGTCTTCCTCGGTACGCAGCAAGCGGCCGCAGGCCTGGACCAGTTTCAGCGACGCGTCCGGCACGGAAATCTCCATGAACGGATTGCCGCCCCGGGCTTCGATCCATTCGGCCAGTGCCGCTTCCACCGGATCGTCCGGGACCGAGAACGGGATCTTGGCGATCACCACGTGCTCGCAGTAGGCACCCGGCAAGTCGACACCTTCGGCAAAACTGGCCAGGCCGAACAGCACGCTGGAGTCCCCGCCATCGACCCGTGCCTTGTGCTTGTTCAAGGTTTCCTGCTTCGAAAGGTTGCCCTGGATGAACACTTGCTTGCGCCAGTCACGGTCAAGCCCATCGAACACGTCCTGCATCTGCTTACGCGAAGAAAACAGTACCAGCGTGCCTCTCGAACCCTCCACCAGCTCCGGCAGGTCGCGAATGATCGCGGCGGTGTGGGCAGGAGCGTCCCGTGGGTCGGCCTTGAGATCCGGCACCCGCAGCACGCCAGCATCGGCATGGTGGAAGGGGCTCGGGACCACGGCGGTCACGGCTTTTTTCGGCAGGCCGGCGCGCATGCGGAAACGGTCGAACGTGCCTAGGGCGGTGAGCGTGGCGGAGGTCACCAGCGCACCGTAGGCAACATTCCACAGGTTGCGTCGCAGCATGTCCGCCGCCAGGATCGGGCTGGCATTGACCTCGATATCGAACAGCGAACCGCTTTCTGCCAGGGTCAGCCAACGCGCCATCGGCGGGTTGTCTTCCGGATCTTCGGCCGTAAATGCCGTCCACAGCTCCCAGTTGCCCTGCGAGCGAGACAGCAGGCTGCCGAACAAGGGATACCATTCCTCGGCCTGGTTGCTGGCAATGCCGATATTGACCTCGCCATCCATGCCTTCCTTGAGCAGGTCGGTCAGACGCGTGAACAGGTCGGTCAAGCGCGAGAAACCTTTCTTGAGCTCGATGCCCATTTCACGCATGTGCTCGGGGATGACCCCGCCGACAAAACGATGACGCGGTCGCTCGCGACCTTCGACGTCTTCGCCGGGCTTGAAGTCGGCCACCTGCTCGCACGCGGTGAACATGAACTGCTGGTTCGTCTTGATCTCGCGCGCAAGCTCGGGCACCTGCTCGATGAACTTGCCCAGGTCACCCGGCAGCGGATGCTGGGCCAACAGCTTCGTGAGGTTCTTGGCGGTGGTTTCCAGCCAGTCGGCGGTGGAGCGCAGCCGAGTGTAATGGGCGAAATGGCCGATGGCCTTGTCCGGCAGGTGATGGCCCTCGTCGAATACATAGATCGTGTCGCGCGGGTCTGGCAGCACCGCGCCACCGCCCAGGGCCAGGTCGGCCAAGACCATGTCGTGGTTGGTGACGATGACGTCGACCTTGCCCATGCCTTCGCGGGCCTTGTAGAAGGCGCACTGGCCGAAGTTCGGGCAATGACGGTTGGTGCACTGGCTGTGATCGGTGGTCAGGCGAGACCAATCGGCGTCTTCCAGGGCGGTGGACCAGCTGTCCCGGTCGCCGTCCCACTTATTGCCGGCCAGTTTCTCGATCATGCTGGTGAACAGCTTCTGGCTGGCTTCATCGACCTCGATCTTGAAACCTTCCTCTTCGAACAGCTGCGCCGTGGCGGTCTGCGCATGGCCTTCCTGGAGCAGCATGTCGAGCTTGGACAGGCACATGTAGCGCCCACGGCCCTTGGCCAGGGCGAACGTGAAGTTCAGCCCGCTGTTGCGCATCAGGTCGGGCAGGTCCTTGTAGACGATCTGCTCTTGCAGGGCGACGGTTGCCGTGGCGATCACCAGGCGCTTGCCGGCGGCCTTGGCAGTGGGAATCGCCGCCAGGCTATAAGCCACGGTCTTGCCGGTACCGGTGCCGGCCTCCACCGCCACGACAGCAGGCTCGCCACTGCGCCGGCCTTCGTCGTCGGTGTCGATGTCACCCAGGATTTTTGCCACTTCGGCAATCATCAGGCGCTGGCCATATCGCGGCTTGAGGCTCTTGGCTTCGAGAAAACGCGAGTAGGCGCCCTGGATCGTGGTTTTGAGTTCGGTGCTGATCATGAATGGTCGGGCGCAAAAAACGCTGGATAAATTTTCAGTGGTTCGGATCGGCGGCTATCATACCCCGCTAATCAATCCTGCGCAGAACGGAGTGACCCAATGACACCCTTTGCCCTCGTCTACACCCTGCATTTACTGGCCGCCCTGGTCTGGGTCGGCGGTATGTTTTTCGCCTGGATGATCCTTCGTCCCGCCGCAATGACGGCCCTTGAAGGCCCTGCACGGCTGACGTTGTGGGTAGAAGTGTTTCAGCGTTTTTTTGTCTGGGTCTGGGTCGCCGTGGCGATTCTGCCGATCAGTGGCGTCGGCCTGATCCATCTACGCTTCGCCGGCTTCGAAACCGCGCCGCGTTATGTGCAGGTAATGATGGGGCTGTATGTGGTGATGACGGCGCTGTTCATCCGCATCCAGGCCTTGCAGCTGCCGTCGTTGCGTAGCGCGGTAACGGCGCAGGACTGGCCGACGGGCGCAGCGGCGCTGGGCAAGATCCGTCGATTGGTCGGCATCAACCTGTTGATCGGGCTGCTGGTGGTGGCGGTTGGCGCGGCAAGGCCCATGTTCTGAAAGAGCGGATTGATCAAGTGGGAGCGCCCGCGCTCCCACCCGTCCGACGTCCTCAGAACCGCTGCACCGTCACCGCCCCCGGCGCGCCGGCTGGCCCGGGCTGGCCCTCGGTGCCAGGGCGACCACTCTTGCCTCCGTCGGCGGTATAGACCAGGCACCCCTTGGCCTTGCCGCCTGCACCGGGCTTGCCACCCGCCCCAGGTGTGCCACCGGCGCCGCCATCCACCGCGACCTTGATGCGTTCGTCGGGGTATTCGCGGGGCAACTCCAGGCGCACCAGCGCACCGGCCGCACCGGCCTGGCCATCGCCGCCATTGCTGCCGTCGGCGCCGCGACCGGCCGAACCCCAGGTGCAACCCGGCGCCTGCCCGTTGGCACCGTCGAGCCCCACGTAACCGGGCGCACCGGTTCCGCCACGGGCGTCCACCGACAGCAGCGGCGCGTTCAACGCATTGAAGCGAACGTTGAGATTGCGCCCCGGTCGTGCCGCCTTCGTATAAGTCCCCGGCGCGCCGCGCGCAGTGATCTGGCTGCCTTCGGCCAGTTCAGCCTGGGTGACTTTCATCTCCAGCGCCTGTTGCGCTGGCACGATCGCGATCCGCGCTTCGCGCCCCAAGTGCAACTGACCGATGGACAGTTCGGTAACGTTGGACGGCACCAGCAGCGTGCCGTAGTCGGCGACGTCCAAGCGCTCCAGGGCCAGGGCGCTGGTCGTGTTGGGCAGACGCATCAGCGAATGACTTTCGACCTGGACCACTTGAGCACAAGCCCATGGGCACACAAATGCTGCGAGCAGACACAATTTACGCATGGGAAGCCTCTGGTGCGGTCGGAAGGGTTTGCACGTGAAAGATGCCGAACAGCAGCACTCGGAGGCGGTCACGGCCAGGCGCGGGACGTCCGCGAAACTGCGCCCTGAACAGCAAGAGTTCGAGTAAATGGACCGCCAGCAACAGCGCCCCGGCGAGATTGACCAACAGATGCAGCGGATGGACGAACGGCATCAACAGATTGACCAGCACCACCAGCCAGAACAGCAGGGTCAGCAAGCGCCCCAGCCCCCAAAACACCTTCATACGCCCCCCGTTCGGGAATTATTCTTTGCACGCACAGTAACGGCATGCGCGCTGGATAAGCCAGAGGGCCCGGCAAATTTAATCTGATCCCAGACCCGGGCCAGCGGTTCGCCTTCCGACGACCCGACAGCCCTGGCCCGGCGCTCAACGCTGGATATGCAATTCAACCCGACGGTTCTGCGCACGCCCCTCGTCGGTCTCGTTGTCGGCCACCGGCTCGCTTTCGCCCTTGCCTTCGCTGGTGAGTTTGTCCGGCGCCAGTCCCTGGGTCAGCAAGTATTCCACGACGCTGCCGGCCCGGCGCTCGGACAGCCCCTCGTTATAGGTATCGGTGCCGACACTGTCGGTGTGGCCCACCACACGAATGCTGGCGACGTTGGCATGGCTCAACTTCGCCACCAGCCCATCGAGTTGGCCTCGTGCCGCGGCGGTGAGATCGGATTGATCAAAATCGAACAACACCTTGCCAGCGTCATTAAGGGTGATGACTTCGCTGGTCGGCGTCTCGGGTTCGTCTTGCGGAACGCTGGCGGGGTATTGCGGCAGCGGGCAGCCGTGGTGTTCGACTGGGGTATCGGCGGGCGTATCGGGACAACGGTCACGACGATCGAACACACCGTCGTCGTCTTCGTCACCGTCCTGGGCGTAGCAGATCAAGCCGCCACCGAGCAGGCCCAAGGCGGCTCCACCGGCGGCCCAGCCACTGCTTTCGATGGCGCCCAGCCCACCGCCGATGAGTCCGCCGAGCAGGCTGCAGATTGGCCAGGTACGTTGATTGAGTGGTGCGCTGCCGTCGCTGTGGGTGGCGCAGCCGGACAACAGGCTGCTCGCCAGCAGCACCGGTAAGGCGACTTTGATTAGAACGTTCATGGTGAAAGCTCCTGTGTCACCGGCCCATACCGGTCACACAGGAGTAAAGACCCGCATCCGCGACTGTACAAGCCGCGGACGACAAGGGCTTCAGCGGTTTATCTTGATTTCGGTGCGACGGTTCATTGCGCGACCATCGGCCGTTTTGTTATCGGCCACCGGCTGGCTTTCCCCAGCGCCGGATACCGTGACGAAACTGGCGCGAGGTACGCCGCTTTCGACCAGGTATTGCACGACCGAATTGGCCCGTTTTTCCGACAGTTTCTGATTGTAGGCATCACTGCCGACGCTGTCGGTATGGCCCGTCACGCGCAGCTGTGCGGTGGAGGTTTCCTGCTTGAGGCGGGTTGCGATGGTGCTCAGCACTTCTTTGTCGGTCGGCGTCAACGTGGCTTTGTTGAACTCGAAATGCACATCGCGCACGACGATGGTTTCTTCCGTCACCACGACCGGCTCCTCGACCATGGGGGGCGGAGCGGGCGGTGGGCAGCCATCGGCATCGACCTGCACACCTTTCGGAGTGCCCGGGCACTTGTCGCGGCTGTCCGGCACACCATCGCCATCCTCGTCGCCGTCGCCCTTGACCCAGCAATAAGCTGCCGCCATGCCGCCAACGTACAGCGCGCCGCCGCCAGCCCAGGAGGTACTTTCTATTGCGCCTAATCCCGCGCCGATCGCTCCGCCAACGGCCGCACAGGTCGGCCAGTCGGTTTTCTGCAAACCTGCGCAACCAGTCAACACACTGGTTAGCAGAACCAGGGGTAACGCTGTCCGAACTATGCTCATCGGGTTTCTCCTTGAAGGATCGGCTTGTCGCCGATTCAGGGGAGTAAAGACCCGACTTCGGATCTGCGCCAGCCTGAGCAATCGCGGGTTTTCGCCCCGTTTTTACGCACGTTCTGCACATTCGGGGACAAACCGCTCTAGGCCAGTGTCTCCACGCACGCTATCGTGGCGGTTCTGACTGAGGAACTTCGATGACCGTTGCCATTTCTTCGCGTACGCCCCAGCAAGCCCTGGCCGCCGTGCTTGACCGTTACGCCCCGCAAAGGCTCTTGCTGATCGGCGCCAGCAGTTTTCCTGCGCTAGAGGCGTTCCAGCAAGCGCACCCCGATACCGAGGTTGTCCACGCCGGTCCCGGCGTGCTGCCAGCTGATGTGGCGGCGCGACGTTTTGACCTGGCCCTGGCGCTCGATTGCCTGGAGCATTTGCCCAAGCGCGACGGTCTGAACCTGTTGGGCGGCATTCGCAATCTCAACGCCAGCCGGATCGCCGTGCTGGCGGATCTCGACGCCTGTGGATGGCAAGAGACAGACTTTTTCTCGCTGGCGCTGCAGGCCAGCGAGCGATTCCAGCGCGAAGACCAGGTGCTGACCCTGTTTACCTACGATCTGCTTGAATACAAACAAGTCCCCGACTGGCTCAACTCACGTTTCTGGGCCAACCCGGAAAATTTTGGAAAATATTGGTGGTAGCGGTGAACACTCCCATGCATACACCCATTTGCCCCTGCGGCAGCGGCAATCCGTTGGACGCCTGCTGCGGCCATTATCACGACGGCCACCCGGCGCCTTGCGCAGCAGCCTTGATGCGCTCGCGCTATAGCGCCTACGTGTTGGGCCTGGTGGATTATCTGGTCAGCACCACCCTGCCCGCCCAGCAGGACGGTCTCGATCGTCAGTCCATCGCCGAATGGAGCGCCGGCAGCACCTGGCTGGGACTGGACGTCGAAAGCAGCGAAGTGTTCGGCGGCCAGCCGGAACACGCGTTTGTCACATTCACGGCGCGCTGGCATGACGGCCAAGGCGAACACAGCCACCGGGAACGTTCTTCATTCGTGCAGAACGGCGGTCACTGGTATTTCATCGACCCGACCGTGCCGGTCAAGACCGGTCGCAATGACAGTTGCCCGTGCGGCAGCGGACATAAATTCAAAAAGTGCTGCGCCGGCTACTTCGCTCGTTGACTTCGGAAACGTCCGACGCTCGCCCGCCGGTCAGAAGACTAGACTGGGCATAAACCAGAGGCACGGACATGACACAGCCATCACAGTTTTTACGCATCACGTGCCTGCTGTTGTTCATCGGGCTTGGCGGTTGCGCGTCCTGGGGAGGTGACGAGACGCCCGAGCCGCAGGTGCATCTGGTCAAGGTCGAGGTGGTGCGGGCCCGGTTGCTGGAGCAGAAGTTCATGTTGCACTTTCGGGTCGACAACCCCGGCGAGGGTGATCTCACCGTACGCGGCCTGACCTACCGGATCCACTTGGGCGACCTGCTGCTGACCGAAGGCGAGCATGAACACTGGTTCACCGTCCGTCCCCGACGCAGCGCTTACTTCAAGGTGCCGATCCGCACCAATCTGTGGCCGCAGGTCCGGGAAGTGGTGAAAATGCTCGAGAAACCCCGGCAGCAGATCCCCTATCGTCTGGAAGGTGAGCTGGAAACCGGTTTATTCATCGCTGACTACGTGCACCTGGAACGCAATGGCGTGATAATCGCCGCCGATTTTATTGCGGAGTAACCCCGATGACCCAGCAACCCCATGTCCATGGCCCTGATTGCGACCACGATCATGACCATCACCACGATCACGATCACGATCACGGCCATGTGCACGGCCCGAATTGCGGCCACGCCCATCAGGAACCCGTGCGCAATGCCCTGAAAGACGTCGGTCGCAACGACCCTTGCCCTTGCGGCAACGGCAAGAAATTCAAGAAGTGCCACGGGGCTTGATGGCCCACGCGATAAGCTTTTTCGTCGGCTAGACGTCATTGCGAGCTTGCTCGCGATGACGCCGCCGCAGCCGATCTCCATTTTTATCAGCCCGCCTGCAGAATCCGTTTTACGCCCATCACCGTCGCGTACTCCCCGTGCAGATTCCCCAGGGACATGGCGTGCACCTCGGCCGCCGTACGGGCATTGCCGAAGTAATCGGCCTTGTCGAAGGTGTAACAGGCGTCTTCGGCGACCCAGGTGTCGAACCCCAAGTTGCCAGCTGTGCGAGCGGTGGACTCCACTGAATTGTTCGTGGCCACGCCGACGATCACCAACTGTCCGATCCCGGCGCTGCGCAGTTGCACCTCCAGGTTCGTGCCGCAAAACGCATCCGGCACCTGCTTTTGCACCAGCCCTTCACTGGCCAGCGGCTCGAAACGCTCTTGGACCTCCACGCCCGACTGTCCGGGCCAGAAGACTGACTCGGGAGAGCGGGACAGGTGATGGACGTGGATGACCGGCCGCGCCGAATCCCGCCAGTGGGCAAGCAACTCCAGCATGCGCAGCTCCGCCTCGGGGTTGTTGCGAGGGCCAAGTCTGGGGTGCAGGATGCCTTTTTGTTGATCGATCAGGATCAGTGCTGCGTTTTCCAGTAGCTCCATGCCGGTCTTCTCAAGCTCGTTCATTGATTTTCCACACTTGAGCATCACCTTTTCCTACAAGCAAGTCCTTGCCACCTGTTCCCCTGGATCCGGGCTCTCATCGCCAAATCGACAAATAACCCCAGCCCCCGCTTGCGCGCCCTTCTCCTGCTCACTAACGTAGCGCCTTTATTGGTGCTACCCCCCTCCCGCAGGAGCTTTGCCATGGCCTCGCCAGCCTCTATTTCGTTCTTTCCCAAGCTCGGCGTTGCCGCAGCAGTGGCCAGCGTGCTCGGTCTGAGCGGTTGCCAGGCCTGGAATACCCAGGACACGGTTCCGCCCGCCACCGGTGTACAACCGCTCAAGGGGCTGGCGCAGAATGTCTCGGTCCGGCGCAACGCCATGGGCATGCCGCTGATTGAAAGCAACAGCTTTCATGACGCCCTGTTTGCCCTCGGCTATGTCCATGCCAGCGACCGGATCACGCAGATGACCACCCTGCGCCTGCTTGCCCAGGGCCGATTGGCGGAGATGTCCGGCGCCGAGCGGCTGGATGTCGACCGCTATATGCGCGCGGTGAACCTGAAGAAAAGCGCCGATGAGCTGTACAAGGCGTCTTCGCCACGCCTCAAGCGCTTCTTCGAAGTGTATGCGCGCGGCGTCAACGCCTACCTGTTCCGCTATCGCGACAAACTGCCGTCGGACCTCGCCGCCACCGGCTACAAACCCGAATACTGGAAACCGGAAGACTCGGCGCTGCTGTTCTGTCTGCTGAATTTCAGCCAGTCGGCCAACCTGCCGGAAGAGGTCGCGGCGCTGGTGCTTGCCCAGACCGTTACCAACGACAAATTGGCTTGGCTGAGCCCGTCCTATCCGGATGAGCCACTGCCCTTGGCGGAGGCCGAAAAGCTTCAGGGCGTGCGGCTCAATGGCCAGGTTCCCGGCCTGAATGAAGTCAGCAAGGCGGGCGCTCAACTGGCCGACCTGAACCTGCTGGGCGCAGCCTCTTCGAACAACTGGGCCATCGCCCCGCAGCGCAGCCGCAACGGCAAGAGCCTGCTGGCAAGCGACAGCCAGGGGCCGCTGGGCGTGCCGTCGCTCTGGAGCCCCGTGCAGATCCGCGCGCCCAAATACCAGGCCGCCGGGCTGTCCGTGGCAGGCGTCCCGATGATCCTGGCGGGCTTCAACGGTAACGTGGCCTGGAGCATGACCAGCGTGCTGGGCGACAACCAGGACCTGTTCCTGGAAAAGATCCGACGCCAGGGCAATGGGCTGTCCTACGAAGTCAATGGCAAATGGCAACCAGTGACCGTGCGCAACGAAACCTACTTCATCAAGGGTCAACGGCCGATCCGCGAAGCCGTGTACGAAACCCGCCACGGTCCGTTGCTCAACAGCGCCCAAGGCTTGGCCATGGCTAACGGTTTCGGCCTGGCCCTGCAACTTCCGAGCTTCACTGATGACAAGACCCTGGACGCGTTCTTCGATCTGTCACGCGCGCAGAGTGTCGAGAAGGCTTCCGATGCCAGCCGGGAAATCCGCGCCATGGCGGTGAACATGGTGTTTGCCGATGCGCGCAATATCGGCTGGCAAGTCACTGGCCGCTATCCGAACCGCCGTGAAGGCGAAGGCCTGCTGCCATCGCCAGGCTGGGAAGGTCGCTACGATTGGGACGGTTACGCCGATCCGATGCTGCATCCCTACGACCAGGACCCGGCCCAGGGCTGGCTCGGCACCACCAACCAGCGCGTCATCCCCCATGGCTACGGCATGCAGCTGTCCAATTCCTGGGCGGCGCCGGAGCGTGGCGAGCGCATGGCCGAGCTGGCCGGCGCGGGCAAGCACGACGCCCGCAGCCTGATCGCCATGCAATATGACCAGACCACGACGTTCGCGGCCAAGCTCAAGAAAGTCTTCGAAGCCCCGGGCATGGCCCAGCCGCTCAAACAAGCGATCGAGGCCCTGCCGGTGGCGGACCGGGCCAAGGCGCGTGAGGCTTATACCCGCTTGATGGCGTTCGACGGCCGGCTCAGTCCGGTCTCTGCCGACGCAGCGATCTATGAGCTGTTCCTGCAAGAAAGCATGAAGCAGATTTTCCTCGACGAATTGGGCCCGGAAGGCAGCCCGGCCTGGAAAGCGCTGGTCGCCAATGGCCAGTTGTCCTACTCAGCCCAGGCCGACCATTTGCTGAGCCGCGAGGACAGCCCCTTCTGGGATGACGTGCGTACGCCGCAGAAGGAAGACAAGGCCGTCATCCTGGCCCGCAGCCTGGCAGCGGCCATCAGCGCCGGCGAGAGCCAGTTGAGCGGCGACCGCGCCACCTGGCAATGGGGCAGACTGCATCGCCATGAGTGGAAGAACGGCAGTGGCCAGGTCGTACGCGGCCCGCTGGCAGCCGGCGGCGATGCAACCACGCTCAATACCGCCGCGTTCGCCTGGGGCCAGGACTTCAATACGACCCTGGCGCCGACCACGCGTTTTATCGTTGACTTCAGCCAGCCCGAACCGTTGACGATCCAGAGCGCTGCCGGCCAGTCGGGCAACCCGGCCAGCCCGAATTATCTGAACGGCATCGATCCGTGGATCAAAGGTCAATATCAAAGCCTGCCATTGCAACCCCAGAACTTCGACCGGGCGTACGGCAAGACCCGGTTGACGTTGGTGCCGGGTAAATAGGCTCTTCCACCGTGGCGAGGGGATTTATCCCCTCGCCACATTTGGCCAAGCCATCTGATGATCCTGACCCCATCCCCAAACCCGATCGAACTTCTCCCGCGCCTCCCGCCTCTACCTGACAAGCCCATCGCCCCGGTAAACGCATGGACCTTGTCATTGCCCGCCCCGAAGGCCTGTATTGCCCGCCGGGGGATTTCTACATCGACCCCTGGCGTCCGGTGGAGCGTTCGGTCATCACCCACGCCCACGGCGACCATGCCCGTGGCGGCAACCAGCACTACCTGGCAGCGGCCCCCGGCGAAGGCATCCTGCGTTCGCGACTGGGCCAAGACATCAACCTGCAAACCCTGCCCTACGACGAACGCCTGCAGCATCATGGCGTCACCCTGAGTTTTCATCCCGCCGGCCATGTACTGGGTTCAGCCCAGGTCCGACTGGAATACCAAGGCGAGGTATGGGTGGCGTCCGGCGACTACAAAGTCGAGCCCGACGGCACTTGCGCGCCATTCGAGCCGGTGAAATGTCACACGTTCATCACCGAATCCACCTTCGGCCTGCCGATCTATCGCTGGCAGCCCCAGGCGCAAATCTTCGACGAAATCAACCAGTGGTGGCGCGGGAATATTGCCGCAGGCCGGGCCAGCGTGTTGTTCTGCTATTCCTTCGGCAAGGCGCAGCGAATTCTCCACGGCATCGACGCAAGCCTGGGACCGATCCTCGCCCACGGGGCGGTGGAGCCGCTGAACCGGGTCTATCGCGAGGCCGGTGTGCACTTGCCGCCGACGATTTACGCTGGGGATGTGAAGAAGAACGATCCGATCATGGGCCAGGCACTGGTCATCGCCCCGCCTTCCACCAGCGGCAGCACTTGGGTACGTCGTTTCGGCGACTACAGCGATGCCTTCGCCAGCGGCTGGATGCGCTTGCGCGGCACTCGTCGGCGACGCGGCGTGGATCGGGGCTTCGTGCTCTCCGACCACGCCGACTGGCCTGGCCTGCTTTGGGCCATCGAACAGACCGGCGCCGAACGGGTGATGGTCACCCACGGATCGGTCGGCGTGCTGGTGCGCCATCTGCGCGAACAAGGCCTCGATGCCCAGGGCTTTACCACGGAATACGGCGACGACGAAGAAGACAGCGTCTCGGCGGTCGACACTGGCGAGGAGGCCTCATGAAAGCCTTCGCCGAACTGTACGCCGAGCTGGATGCCACCACTTCCAGCAATGCCAAGCTTGCCGCCATGCAGGATTACTTCAGCAAGGCGCCGCCCGAGGACGCCGCTTGGGCCGTGTACTTCCTCTCCGGTGGCCGGCCACGGCAGTTGGTGCCGGTAAAAATCCTCAGGGAACTGGCGGTCCAGATGTCTGGATTATCACTGTGGCTGTTCGAGGAAAGTTACCAGGCCGTGGGCGATCTTGCGGAAACCATCTCGTTGGTCTTGCCCGAATCCCCTCATAGCTCCGACGAAGGCCTGGCGCCGTGGATCGAGCAGAAGTTGCTGCCGTTGCGCGGCGAACCGCCCGAGGTCCTGGCCGAACGGCTGCCAGCGCTGTGGGCACAGCTCGACCGGCCAAGCCTGATGCTCTGCATCAAGCTCATCACTGGCAGTTTCCGCGTCGGCGTGTCCAAGCTGCTAGTGACTCGGGCGTTGGCCACCATGGCTGGGTTGGACAGCAAACGGGTGGCCCAACGTCTGGTGGGTTACACCGATCTGTCCCACCGCCCCACGGCGGCCAGTTACCTCAAGCTGATCGCTGCCGAGTCGAACGATGAACATGCCCAGCGCGGCGGGCAGCCTTATCCGTTTTTCCTGGCCCACGCCTTGTCGCAACCGGTTGAGCAATTCGACGCCCTGCTGGGGCCGGCCAGCGACTGGCAAGTGGAATGGAAATGGGACGGGATCCGTGCCCAGGTGATCAAGCGCGACGGTCATCTATGGGTCTGGTCCCGAGGCGAGGACCTGGTGACTGAACGGTTTCCAGAATTGCATCCACTGGCGCAGGCGTTGCCCGACGGGACGGTGATCGACGGCGAAATCGTGGTCTGGAAAGCGCCGCAGGCGGTCACCGAAGACGCCTTTGATCCGGATGCCCCGCTGCAACCGGCAGTGCAGCCGTTTGCCCTGCTGCAACAACGCATCGGTCGCAAGACGCTGAGCAAGAAGGTGCTGGAAGACGCTCCCGTGGTGGTAATGGCCTATGACCTGCTGGAATGGCAAGGCGAAGACTGGCGCAGCCGCCCCCAGGCCGAGCGACGCGAGCAACTGGAGTCTCTGGTCGCCCGCTGCCACAGCCCGGTGCTGCTGCCGTCGCCCATCGTGACGGGCGAGGATTGGCTCGACCTCGCCCGCCAGCGCGAGGCATCCCGCAGCCTCGGCGTCGAAGGCATGATGCTCAAGGCTCGCAACGCGCTGTATGGCGTCGGCCGGACCAAGGACATGGGCGTGTGGTGGAAATGGAAGATCGACCCGTTCAGTGTCGACGCGGTGCTGATTTACGCCCAGCGCGGCCATGGCCGACGCGCCAGCCTGTATAGCGACTACACGTTCGCCGTGTGGGACAACCCGCCCGGCAGCCGCGAGCGCACCCTGGTGCCGTTTGCCAAGGCTTACTCGGGGCTGACCGACGCCGAGATGCGCCAGGTCGACAGCATCGTGCGCAAGACCACCGTGGAAAAATTCGGCCCGGTGAGCAGCGTGACGCCAACCCTGGTGTTCGAGCTGGGCTTCGAAGGCATCGCCTTGTCCAAGCGCCACAAGAGCGGGATCGCGGTACGTTTCCCGCGGATGCTGCGCTGGCGCCAGGATAAAACCGCTGAAGAAGCGGACACGCTGGCGACGCTTCAGAATCTGCTGAAGTAAGCTCAGGGGGCATGTTTCCAATGTCTTTGGTCAGTGATCTAGCGCCCTGCATCACTGGCTCTACGCAATAGACGCCATGTAACGCATATAACAAAAACACTGCGAGCCGACGATCAACCGTTTGGAATATATTTATTTCATGCGACGTTGAAAAAACTATCGACACCCCACCTGCCGGCGGTATTTCTGACGCCGTAATTACGGCATCAGAACATGTACCAAGCATTGAAAAACCGACTTGCTCTTTCAAAGAGCAATGCTAATGTGACATTAGATTAGCGTCGCTGTTTTATATTTCCTTCGTCCAGAAAATCCCCAGTCTTTGCGCAACAGTGCAGGAAGACGAATTACTCGGGGAACGGGACGGCATCGCCACCCAGGCAAGGCCAAGCTGGGCCATGCCTTCCGGCGACAGGATGATCGGAATGAATTCCGAGTCATGCCATTCAGAGGAACCCCGAAATGATTGCGGAGAAGCGGTTCCAATCCTTGGATAGTTTCAGGGGGCTGTTGGCCATATCGGTGATGCTCTATCACTTGCGCATCAGTGGCAGTTTTACCGAATGGTTGTTATTTCGCCACGCCGAAATATTTGTCTCGTTCTTTTTCGTATTGAGTGGCTTTGTATTGACCCATGCCTATGGCCGCTCCGCACGTTTTAATTTTCGAAAATTTTTCATCACGCGAACCTTCCGCTTGCTCCCCCTGCACCTCTTCATGTTGAGCGTCTTTATAGCCCTGGAGTGCGGGAGATATATCGCATCCGAAAAAGGCATGAACTTCAATAACGTGCCTTTTACAGAAAAGTTTGCCCCGTCTGAAATTCTGCCCAATGCCCTGTTGTTGCAATCGTGGACGTATTTGACCAACCCCCTTTCGTTCAACTATCCGTCTTGGAGCATCAGTATCGAGTATTACACCTACATGATCTTCGCCCTGATACTGAGCATCGCTTTCGGAGCCAGGACGTGGGTATGGGGAGCCGTGGTATTGGTGGCACTGGCGCAGATGTATATGGGCAATACCTTCTTCACCATCGAATCGTTACGGGGCCTGGCTTATTTTTTCACGGGCTGCCTGGCTTATGCCGTGTACCGGAGAATCCCCCACCCCAGTCAGGCCCAGACTGGAATGCTGACAACACTGGAAGTGATAGCGGTGGCAGCGGCGCTGGCTTTGGTGGTCAACGACTTTGAAGCCAAGCAGTTGCTGGCCAGCCTGTTGTTCGGTGTCATCGTTGTGATATTTGCCTTTGACGGCGGTGCGGTATCGCGATTGTTGGCGGGACGTGGCTTCGGTTTTCTCGGCAAGTTGTCCTACTCCATCTACCTGACCCACGCGGCGGTTCTCTTCTGCGTAGTGTCGGCGTTCATGGTGGCGAAGAAAGTCTCCGGCGTTGACATCGCCCCGGTGATAGACGGAACTCGCTACCTGGATCTCGGCAGCGTGACGCTCAATAACCTTGTCGCTTTGCTGGTGGTGGGATCGGTGGTCGTGGTGTCCATGTTCACCTACCGATATGTCGAGATGACCGGGCAATCTTTCGGTCGAGCGCTCAGCAACAAAACCGCCCTTAGCCCTCTATCAAGTCCCGATGCCAACCTGAAAAAAGCGCCATGACAACAACGCCAGGCGCCCACTCGCTACAGTAACGCCAGAAATGGGCGTCGCTCCATCCTGGTGCATATTTTGGTGTACGCTCCTCCCCGCGCACCATCGCGTTCCGTCCACCGCCGCCCCTGCTTTTAAAACACTTGTTCGGCACTATGGTTCGGAAATTGCTACCTTTATGCCGTCATACCGTTCAGACCTTCATCGGTAACAACTTATGCGCCACAAGCGCTCAAATTGGTTTTAGGGACTCAATAATGAAAAAAGCACTGCTGACCCTTTCTGCACTGGCGTTGTGCATGGCTGCTGGCGTCGCCACGGCCAAGGAATACAAGGAACTGCGTTTTGGTGTCGACCCGTCCTATGCCCCGTTCGAATCCAAGGCCGCCGATGGCAGCCTGGTAGGTTTCGACATCGACTTGGGCAATGCCATCTGCGAAGAGCTGAAGGTCAAATGCAAATGGGTCGAAAGCGATTTCGACGGCATGATCCCAGGCCTCAAGGCCAATAAATTCGACGGTGTGATCTCGTCCATGACCGTGACCCCGGCCCGCGAAAAAGTCATCGACTTTTCCAGCGAGCTGTTCTCCGGCCCAACAGCCTATGTATTCAAGAAGGGCTCGGGCCTGAGCGAAGACGTTGCCTCGCTCAAAGGCAAGACCGTGGGCTACGAGCAGGGCACCATCCAGGAAACCTATGCCAAGACCGTGCTGGACAAGGCCGGCGTCAAGACCCAGGCCTATCAGAACCAGGATCAGGTTTACGCTGACCTGACCTCCGGCCGCCTCGACGCCGCGATCCAGGACATGCTCCAGGCCGAGCTGGGCTTCCTGAAGTCGCCAAAGGGCGGCGACTATGAAGTCAGCAAGCCGGTCGACAGCGAACTGCTGCCTTCCAAGACCGCCATCGGTATCAAGAAAGGTAACAAAGAGCTGAAAGCGCTTTTGGATAAAGGTATCAAAGCGTTACACGACGACGGCAAATACGCCGAAATCCAGAAAAAACACTTTGGCGATCTGAATCTGTACAGCGGCAAATAATGCGCAGTGCCCACCCGGCCTCGGGTGGGCACTTTTTTTCTGCCAAAGGCACCTTCCATGTTCGAACAACTCCTACAAAATCTGGGGCTCTCGGCCTTCAGCCTGCAGGGCTTTGGCCCGCTGCTGATGCAAGGCACCTGGATGACGATCAAACTGGCGGTACTGTCGCTGTTGCTGAGCGTCTTGCTCGGCCTGCTGGGCGCCAGTGCCAAACTGTCCAGCGTCAAACTGCTGCGTATCCCAGCCCAGCTCTACACCACGCTGATTCGTGGCGTACCGGACCTGGTGCTGATGCTGTTGATTTTCTACAGCCTGCAAACCTGGCTGACCTCGTTTACTGATTTCATGGAATGGGAATACATCGAGATCAACCCATTCGGCGCCGGGGTGATCACCCTGGGCTTCATTTATGGCGCGTACTTCACCGAGACGTTTCGCGGCGCGATCCTCGCGGTCCCTCGCGGGCAAGTCGAAGCCGCCACGGCCTATGGCCTCAAGCGTGGCCAGCGCTTTCGCTTCGTGGTGTTCCCGCAGATGATGCGATTTGCCCTGCCGGGCATCGGCAACAACTGGATGGTCATGCTCAAGGCGACCGCCCTGGTGTCGATCATTGGCCTGGCCGACCTGGTCAAGGCCGCCCAGGATGCGGGCAAGAGCACCTATCAGCTGTTTTACTTCCTGGTGCTGGCGGCGCTGATCTACCTGTTGATCACCAGCGCATCCAACTTCGTCCTGCGTTGGCTTGAACGTCGCTACGCTGCCGGGGCTCGGGAGGCGGTGCGATGATCGAACTCTTGCAAGAATACTGGCGTCCGTTCCTCTACAGCGACGGCAATAACATCACCGGCCTGGCCATGACCCTGTGGCTACTCAG
This sequence comes from Pseudomonas marvdashtae, assembly GCF_014268655.2. Classification (NCBI taxonomy): domain Bacteria; kingdom Pseudomonadati; phylum Pseudomonadota; class Gammaproteobacteria; order Pseudomonadales; family Pseudomonadaceae; genus Pseudomonas; species Pseudomonas marvdashtae. The sequence continues at coordinate 15,471 of NZ_JABWQX020000004.1, read as the reverse complement.
CGCCGCGTTGCTGATCGGCTTCGTGGTGTCGATCCCGCTGTCCATCGCGCGGGTTTCGCCCAAGGTCTACGTGCGTTGGCCGGTGCAGTTCTACACCTATCTGTTTCGTGGGACACCGCTCTACATCCAGTTGCTGATCTGCTACACCGGCATCTACAGCATCGCGGCCGTGCGCGAGCAGCCGCTGCTCGACAGCTTCTTTCGGGACGCGATGAACTGCACGATCCTGGCGTTCGCCTTGAACACCTGCGCCTACACCACGGAGATTTTCGCCGGGGCGATTCGCAGCATGAACCATGGTGAAGTCGAAGCGGCCAAGGCTTACGGGTTGACCGGCTGGAAGCTCTACACCTACGTGATCATGCCTTCGGCGCTGCGTCGCTCGCTGCCGTATTACAGCAACGAAGTGATTCTGATGCTGCACTCGACGACCGTGGCGTTCACCGCTACCGTTCCAGACGTGCTGAAAGTCGCCCGGGATGCCAACTCGGCGACGTTCATGACGTTCCAGTCGTTCGGGATTGCCGCGTTGATCTACCTGACCGTCACGTTTGCACTGGTCGGCCTCTTCCGCCTCGCCGAGCGTCGCTGGCTGGCTTTTCTAGGGCCGACTCACTAAAGCTTCCGCTCCCAGGACACACACGTAAATGCGCCACCAGATTCATGACCTGTTGGCCCCGCTGCCGGGGACCGCACGCAAGATCCACAGTTTTCACTTCGGCCCGGAAAAAGCCGTCGGCAAAATCTACATCCAGGCCTCCCTGCACGCCGACGAATTGCCGGGCATGCTGGTGGCTTGGCACCTCAAGCAGCGCCTGGCCGAACTCGAGGCTTCGGGTCACTTGCGGCACGAAATCGTACTGGTGCCGGTCGCCAATCCTATCGGCCTTGAACAAGTGCTGATGGACGTGCCCCTGGGCCGCTACGAGTTGGAAAGCGGACAGAACTTCAACCGCCGGTTCGTCGACTTGAGTGAAGAAATCGGCAACGAAATCGAAGGCCTGCTCACCGACGAACCGCAGCACAACCTATTGCTGATCCGCACCAGCCTGCGCGACGCCCTGAACCGGCAGACCGCCAGCACGCAACTGCAATCCCAGCGCCTGGTCCTGCAGCGACTGGCCTGCGACGCCGACATGGTGCTGGACCTGCATTGCGATTTCGAAGCCGTCGCGCACCTTTACACCACGCCGCAAGCCTGGCCCCAGGTCGAGCCGCTGGCCCGCTACATCGGCGCCGAGGCCAGCCTGTTGGCCACCGACTCGGGCGGACAGTCGTTCGACGAGAGCTTCACGCTGCTCTGGTGGCAACTCAAGGAACGTTTCGGCGAGCAATTTGAGATTCCCCTGGGCAGTTTTTCGGTTACCGTCGAATTACGCGGCCAGGGCGACGTCAACCATGGCTTGGCGAGTCTCGACTGCCAGGCCCTGATCGAATACCTGATTCACTTCGGTGCCATCGACGGCGAACCAGTGCTGCTGCCCGAGCTGCCCTACCCGCCCACGCCGTTGGCCGGTGTCGAACCGGTGACGACGCCGGTCGGCGGTTTGCTGGTCTATAGCGCCCTGCCCGGTGAGTATCTGGAGGCCGGACAGCTGATCGCGGAAATCATCGACCCGATCAACGACACCGTGACACCTGTTCATTGCCGCAATGCCGGGCTGCTGTACGCCCGTTCGCTGCGCCGCATGGCCACTGCCGGCATGGTAATCGCCCATGTCGCCGGGACCGAAGCCTACCGCAGCGGCTACCTACTTTCGCCTTGAGGATGCCTGTTCCATGTACAAACTGACCATCGAAGGCCTGCATAAAAGCTACGGCGAACACGAGGTGCTCAAAGGAGTTTCGCTCAAGGCCAGGACCGGCGACGTCATCAGCCTGATCGGCGCCAGCGGCTCGGGCAAAAGCACCTTCCTGCGCTGCATCAACTTTCTGGAACAGCCCAACGACGGCGCCATGAGCCTGGATGGCCAATCGATCCAGATGATCAAGGATCACCACGGCATGCGCGTGGCCGACGCCGACGAACTGCAACGCATCCGCACGCGCCTGGCCATGGTGTTCCAGCACTTCAACCTGTGGAGCCACATGACCGTGTTGGAAAACATCACCATGGCGCCGCGCCGGGTGTTGGGTGTCAGCAAGGAGGAGGCCGACGATCGCGCCCGTCGCTATCTCGACAAGGTGGGTTTGCCGGCACGCGTCGCCGAGCAATATCCGGCGTTTCTTTCCGGCGGCCAGCAGCAGCGCGTGGCCATCGCTCGCGCCTTGGCCATGGAGCCGGAGGTCATGCTGTTCGACGAGCCGACCTCGGCGCTGGACCCGGAACTGGTGGGTGAAGTCTTGAAGGTTATCCAGGGTTTGGCGGAAGAAGGGCGGACCATGATCATGGTGACCCACGAGATGAGCTTTGCCCGCAAGGTGTCCAATCAGGTGCTGTTCCTGCACCAAGGCCTGGTGGAAGAAGAAGGCGCGCCGGAAGACGTGCTGGGTAATCCGAAGAGCGAACGCTTGAAACAATTCCTAAGCGGTAACTTGAAGTAAGCCGCTACGCATCATTGCGCCGGCTTCGTCATCTTGAATATGACGGAGCCGGCATTGATCATATGCCCTGTTAATATTTTTCCAGACGGAAACTTCCACCACTGAAGGTCCGCCCGCGTTCATCCACACCGCCAAAAGTGCCCGCGCATTGAACGTCGCCCCCCACCGTCACACTCAATACGCCAGAACGGAGCGGTGAAAGACTCCGGCGCAGCATAAAGTGAACCTCGGGATATCCGGGCTCGCCCAAGTCATATTCCTGTTGCCCCTCCGGCATGCTTCGAGGAAGCCAAATGGAGAGACCTCGACCGTTTTCGTCATGCGCTGACAGAAGGTAGCAGCTGCCTGCGTCACGATATTCCAACTCACCATCAACTCGGAATTCATAGGTGGAGCCGTCAAGCTCCATGTTCGCGTGAAGGTGCCCGTTAAAAAAACTCATTGGAATTCCTTTCCATTATTTATGCTGATTTCTGGCTTGCGGTCCCTGACCAAGAGGCCGCATTAAACACAGTTTCCCCGCACCTGTTAATCCTGCATCGGCGCTATAGTTTCACCTAATGTAAATTACAGCGTTCGCGTATTAAGTTTGCATTTGAATAGGCCACCAACCCAGCAAGGCAAATCCACACCGGGTGGACACCAGAATAAAGGGCGTCATTGAAGTTGACCGCTCACAATTTGTCCGCTGAACGTTTAATCGCAAGGCGCCATAAAACCTTTTCCTTGCGCCCGAGGTCATTGAAAGAGAACTCTCAAGGCGCATGCAGCGGGTATGGCGACATCCAACAACTTCGCGAAACAGTGGTTCGACGCCCGCGGCTGGAAGCCGTTCGCTTTTCAAAAGCAGGTGTGGGCTGCGGTCAAGCGTGGCGAGTCGGGGTTGCTGCATGCCAGCACCGGTGCTGGCAAGACCTACGCCGTATGGTTCGCCGCCCTCAACCGTTTCGCCCGCTCAGCGCCGCCGCCAGAAAAACCGCGCAAACGAAAATCGCCAGCCGAACCGTTGACGGTCTTGTGGATCACGCCAATGCGTGCATTGGCCGCCGACACCGGCAAGGCCCTCGAAGCGCCTCTTGCCCCCTTGCAAATCCCCTGGAGCGTTGGCCTGCGCACCGGTGACACCAGTGCCAGCGAACGCGCCCGCCAAGGCCGCCGCTTGCCCACGGCACTGATCACCACGCCGGAAAGCCTGACCCTGATGCTAGCCCGCGCCGACGCGCAAACAGCGGTTTCGACGCTGCGCATGGTCGTGGTGGATGAATGGCACGAATTGCTCGGCAACAAGCGCGGCGTCCAGTTGCAACTGGCCTTGGCACGATTGCGGCGCTGGAATCGCGAACTGATCGTCTGGGGTGTATCCGCAACCCTGGGTAACCAAGCTCACGCCGAGCAGGTACTCATCCCAAAAGGCGATGGAATCAGCGTGCAAGGCGCCAACGCCAAAGCGCTACAGGTCGATACGTTGTTGCCGCCCACCCTCGAACGCTTTCCCTGGGCCGGGCACATCGGCTTGAAAATGCTGCCCCAGGTGGTCGCTGAAATCGACGCCAGCAGCAGTTGCCTGGTGTTTACCAACACCCGCGCGCAATCGGAAATCTGGTACCAGGCGATTCTCGAGGCACGTCCGGATTGGGCCGGGCTTATCGCCCTGCACCACAGCTCGTTGTCCCGCGACACCCGCGATTGGGTGGAACGGGCGTTGAAGGACGGCCAACTCAAGGCGGTCGTGTGTACGTCCAGTCTGGACCTCGGTGTTGATTTCCTGCCGGTGGAACGGGTGTTGCAGATTGGCTCCGCCAAGGGTGTCGCGCGGTTGATGCAGCGTGCCGGACGCTCCGGACATTCGCCTGGGCGGACTTCGCGGATAACGCTGGTGCCGACCCACAGCCTGGAACTGATCGAGGCGGCCGCCGCCCAGGACGCCGTGGCGCAGCGGCGGATCGAGCCCCGAGAGTCGCCCCACAAGCCTTTGGACGTGCTGGTCCAGCATTTGGTCAGCATGGCCTTGGGCGGCGGTTTCGTTCCCGATGAGCTGCTTGAGGAGGTGCGCGGCGCCTGGGCCTACCGGGACCTGAATCTGGCCGAGTGGGCGTGGGCCCTGGCATTCGTGCGCCACGGCGGCCTGTCGTTGACCGCCTACCCTGACTACCGACGGGTCGAGCCGGACGAACACGGCATCTGGCGCGTGCCCGATGCACGTCTGGCCCGGCGTCATCGCATGAGCATCGGCACCATCGTCAGCGATGCCAGCCTGCAACTGAAATTCTGGAGCAAGGGCGGTGGCGGCAAGACCCTGGGCAGCGTCGAAGAGGGTTTCATCGCCCGCCTTCGGCCTGGCGATGGCTTCCTGTTTGCCGGACGCTTACTGGAACTGGTCAGGGTCGAAGACATGACCGCCTACGTGCGCCGTAGCCAGGCAAAAAAAGCCGCCGTGCCACGCTGGAACGGTGGGCGGATGCCGCTCTCAAGCGAGTTGGCGGCCGCCGTCGTGGCGCGCCTGAGCGAAGCCGCCGCTGGCCACTTCGACGGCCCGGAAATGCAAGCCGTGCAGCCTTTGTTATCGACCCAGCTACGCTGGTCCGGCTTACCCACGCAAAATACCTTGTTGGCTGAAGCGCTTAAATCGCGGGAAGGCTGGCATCTGTTTATCTATCCGTTTGCCGGGCGCCAAGTCCATCTGGGACTGGCGAGCCTGTTGGCCTGGCGCGTCAGCCAGCAACAGCCGGTGACCTTTTCCATCGCCGTCAACGACTACGGCCTGGAACTGCTCAGCGCTACGGTGGTGGATTGGTCGAAACATCTGAACCCGACACTTCTAAGCGTTGAAAACCTCTTGGACGATGTGCTCGCCAGCCTGAATGCCGGGGAGCTGGCCTTGCGCCGCTTTCGCGAAATCGCTCGCATCGCCGGCCTGGTCTTCGCCGGCTACCCCGGCGCGCCGAAAAGTACCCGGCAAGTCCAAGCCTCGAGCGGGTTGTTTTTTCAAGTGTTCAAACAATACGACGCCGATAACCTGCTGCTGGCCCAAGCCGGGGAAGAAGTCTTGCGCGAAGAACTGGATATACGTCGACTGGAGCAGACCTTGCAACGCCTCGGTACATTGACGCTGGACCTGCACCTCATCAAGCGCCCCACGCCCTTGGGCTTCCCGCTGCTGGTGGAGCGTTTTCGCGAAAGCATGAGCTCGGAGAAGCTTGCCGATCGCATTCGCCGGATGGTCAGCGAACTGGAAAAAACCGCCGATCGAGGGGGCGCCTGATGCCCGCCCCGTATCCGGTCAACCTCGCGGGAGAAGAACTCTGGCTGCTGCCGCAAAAGGCCGTGTATTGGCCGGCCCAGGAAACCTTGCTGGTGGCCGACGTACATTTCGGCAAGGCCGCGGCTTACCGCAGTCTCGGTCAACCGGTGCCCCACGGCACCACCGCGAGCAACATCGCGGCACTCGATGCACTGCTGGCCGACCTGCCGTGTCGACAGTTGATCTTTCTCGGGGATTTTCTCCATGGGCCCGGTTCTCACGCACCCGGCACCTTGAAGGCACTTTCCGATTGGCGTGAGCGACATCCGCACCTGGCCATGACGCTGATTCGCGGCAACCACGACAAACGCGCCGGCGACCCGCCATCGACGCTGAACATTCGCGTGGTACCGGAGCCTTTGCTGCTGGGACCCTTCGCCGTGCAACACGAGCCCAATCCACACCCCAGCCGTCATGTGCTGGCCGGGCACGTGCACCCGGTCTATCACCTGACCGGCAAGGGCCGGCAGCGCCTGCGCCTGGCCTGCTTTCGATTGGGCAGCGACATCAGCCTGCTGCCGGCCTTCGGTGCGTTCACCGGAGGCTATCGGGTCGAACGGGACAAGGACTGCAAGATCTTCGTGGTCGGCGACAATGAAATATGGCCGATCGGCTGAAAGCTTCAAGCTTCAAGCTTCAAGCTTCAAGCTTCAAGCTTCAAAACAAGGCTAGGCGTGCCCACTTGCAGCTTGTCGCTTGTAGCTTGAAGCTGACGTCATGCTACAGGCGCGGGAGGCGGCTCGTCCGGAAGTGTCGGCTCGCCGGGTTCGGTGGGTTCCGTAGGATTGGGATCAGGATCGGGATCACCAGGAATACCGCCTGCCGCCTCAGCGGGATGGGCCAGCAGTGACCAGGCCAGGACGCCGATCTGATTGGGCTCAAGCCTTGCCAGTTCGGCACTGATTCGCGGATCGATCTTCATAGAGCAACTCCTGAGCGAAGGCCCGCTGCGTTAACGCAAAAAAAACGGGCAGTACACTTCATAGAGTGCCTGCCCGCTCAGGAATTCCAACAGCTCGTCAGAATCAGGTACGCGGCAATGTCACGCCGCGCTGGCCCTGGTATTTTCCGCCCCGATCCTTGTAGGAAACTTCACATTCCTCGTCGGACTCCAGGAACAACATCTGCGCCACGCCCTCGTTGGCGTAGATCTTCGCCGGCAGGGTCGTGGTGTTGGAAAACTCCAGGGTCACGTGGCCTTCCCACTCCGGCTCCAGCGGCGTGACGTTGACGATAATGCCGCAACGGGCGTAGGTGCTCTTGCCCAGGCAAATGGTCAGCACGTTGCGCGGGATGCGGAAGTATTCCACGGTGCGGGCCAGGGCGAAGGAGTTCGGCGGAATGATGCAGACGTCGCTCTTGACGTCGACGAAGCTCTTCTCGTCGAAATTCTTCGGGTCGACGGTGGCCGAGTTGATGTTGGTGAACACCTTGAACTCATCGGCGCAGCGTACGTCGTAGCCGTAGCTCGAGACACCGAAGGAAATCAGCCGGTTGGCGCCTTCGCCACGCATCTGGCGTTCTACGAAGGGCTCGATCATGCCGTGCTCTTGCGCCATGCGGCGAATCCACTTGTCCGATTTGATGCTCATGGAGGTGTCCTGAATAGCGAGGTGGAAAAAACTGTCCGGCATCTTACCGGGGCGCGGGGCGGGTTCAAAGTGCGGGAAGCAAATCTCGGCGATCCACCCTGATTTCCGGGCCCTGACGGCCATCGTGCGCGCCGTCAGTCATTAAAACCGAGAAACCTTCGCAAAGACCATTGGCACGTTCCGGAAAAAGGGGTAAGGTGGCGTCACTGTGCTGCTTGTGTCACTGAGAATCTCTACACGATATGTTGAATTTCGATCCAACCATCTACAAGAATTTTTCCTGCTCTTTGCACTCAGTCTCGGCCAGGGTTCTTCCTGTGTCGCAGTTATCTTTGTTCAAGGAGTTACACCATGTCTAATCGCCAAACCGGTACCGTTAAGTGGTTCAACGATGAAAAAGGCTTCGGCTTCATCACCCCACAATCCGGTGACGATCTGTTCGTTCACTTCAAAGCTATCCAATCCGACGGCTTCAAAAGCCTGAAAGAAGGCCAACAGGTTTCTTTCATCGCTACCCGCGGTCAGAAAGGCATGCAAGCTGAAGAAGTTCAAGTTATCTAACTTGTCCTTGCTTTAGTAAAAGGCCCCGCCCTCAAAAGCGGGGCTTTTTTGTGCCTGCCAGTTTTATCCAGCGCAAAAAAGATGTGGGAGCAAGCCCCCACATTATTCCGCCTTGACCGGTTACTTACCAGGTCACGCCAAACCCGGCCGTATAACGCGTCTTGCTCAGGTCGCTATCCTCGGTACCTTCGATGACATCCTTCTCAGCCTTGAGGTTGAGCGACGCCCAGTCGGTCACCTTGTAGCGCAGCCCCATCTCCGCGTCGTAGGCATATTCGGCAACACCCGAAAGCGGCTTGCCCACTTCACCGTTGGTGAAGAACTCGACGCGCTTGCCAATCAGGTAGCGGTTGTAGTCCCACTTCATGGCCACGGAATAGAAGTTGTCCTTGCCGCCATCACGGTATTCATAGTCGGTGCGGTTGAACAATGAACCCAGCGAGAACGCGCCCAGCTCGTCATCCCAGAACTGATAGCCCGGACCGGTACCCACCACGCGCTGGCGAGCCAGGTCTTCGACCTTGTCGCGCTTGTAGTTGAGGCGACCTTGCCAGAACCACTTGTCCGTGAGGAAGCGGTCGAGGGAATACTCCAATCGCCAGTTGTCAGTCGACACCACGTCGTCCTGGAATTCACGGTTGTACTCGCCCTCGGCGATATGCCGCCATCTGCCGTGGCGTGCCGAGGTCTTGAAGTCGACGTCGTAATCGTCGGTATCGTTTTCCGCCCGCTGGTAATCCAGCGCGGCATCGATATTGCCCTTCCATACCAGATCCTCGACCACCGGCTTGGGCTTGAGGATCTGTTGGATACTCGCCAGATCGACGGTCTTGGGCGCATCACCGTTGGCCAGGGTTACCTTGCCATCCTCGGCCGCCTGCAACGCCTTGGCCTTCTCGCCGGTATAGGCGTCCTGCTTGACCAGCAATTGCTGGTCGCTTTCAAGCGTCTTGACCTGTTTCCAGTCAATTGGGATTGCACCGGCGTAATCGGTCTGGATCAGCAGTTTGCCGCCATCGAAAACGGTGATCTTGCCGCTGAGCTTGTCGCCGTTCTTCAACCAGACGGTATCGGCAAGCAGGGGCATGGAGGCGCTCGTAACAGCTAGGCACAGCAGGGTTCTGGACAACATAAGCGATAATGGGCTCAAGTTTGCGTTGAAAAGGCGGCATTATCCCCCAGGATGACACCTCAGCAACGACTGACCCGCGTATGGGGGATGAGTTCATTTATCAACGCGCCCTGTAGGAATTAATCTACAGACGGACACCTTCAGGAAACCTTACTCGTGACTGACGCCCCAGCGGCCACCGAGAATGCCGCCCAAATTCGCCGTACCACGCTTTATCTGACCTTGGCCCAAGTGCCGGCCGGCAAGGTTGTCACCTATGGCCAGCTCGCCGAGATGGCTGGCCTGGGCCGCGCCGCACGCTGGGTCGGCCGAACGCTCAGCCAGTTGCCGAACGACACGAAGCTGCCGTGGCACCGGGTCCTGGCGGCCGGGGGCCGGATCAGCCTGCCGGCGGGCAGCGCCTCGGGGGATGAACAACGTGCGCGCTTGCGCATGGAAGGGATCAGTGTCCTGAACAATCGTGTTGATATTCAGCGCCATGGCTGGCGTCCGGTAGAGCACAGCGGTTAGAGTGCGCGCTTTGTTTTCGCAATTTTTGAGGCAGACTCCAGCCCATGCCCCGTAAAACCTGGCGCGCCGCCCTCGCCGCCTATGCCAGTCCTTCGACGCTCGTGCTGTTGCTGCTTGGCTTCGCCGCCGGCTTGCCCTACATGCTGGTCTTCTCCACGCTGTCGGTCTGGTTGCGTGAAGCCGGCGTGGCCCGCGAAACCATCGGTTACGCGAGCCTGATCGGCCTGGCCTACGCCTTCAAGTGGGTCTGGTCGCCACTGCTCGACCAATGGCGCCTGCCATTGCTGGGCAAGCTGGGGCGTCGCCGCTCCTGGCTGGTGCTCTCTCAAGGCTTGGTGATCCTGGGCCTGATCGGCATGGGTTTCTGCGATCCGCAAAAACATCTGTCCTGGCTGATCGCGATTGCCGTGATAGTGGCCTTCGCCTCGGCCACCCAAGACATCGCCGTCGATGCCTATCGATTGGAAATCGTCGACGACACGCGCCAGGCCGCCCTCGCCGCCAGCTACATGTCCGGCTATCGCATCGCCGCCCTGCTGGCCACCGCCGGTGCCCTGTTCTTCGCCGAAGGTTTTGGTTCCACCGGGTTTAGCTACAAGCACTCAGCCTGGGCCGGTACGTACCTGCTGTTTGGCGTATTGATGGTGCCAGCGTTGCTGACCTCGTTGATCATGCGCGAACCGCCCGTGCCACTGCGCACCCAGTTGCAGGCCGGGCGCTATACGTTCGTCCATCAACTGGCGTCGGTTTTCGTACTGATCGTGCTGCTGGTGTCTGTGCCGGCGATGTTCACCCAGCTCTATAACACCGACTTCGCCAGCGTGCTGTTCGAAGGGGTCAGCCTGCTCGACCTGCTGCTCGAAGACCGCGCCTTCCTGCGTGCCATCCTCTATACCATCCTGACCGCCATCTGCCTGTCATCCCTAGGTCGCCGAGGCCTGGCGCCAGTACTGACGCCCATCAACGACTTCATCCTCCGTTACCGCTGGCAGGCGCTCTTGCTGCTGGGGCTGATCGCAACCTACCGGATGTCCGATACGGTCATGGGCGTCATGGCCAACGTTTTCTACATTGACCAGGGATTTACCAAGGACCAGATTGCCAGCGTCAGCAAGATCTTCGGGCTGATCATGACGCTGGTGGGCGCCGGCATGGGCGGCCTGTTGATCGTGCGTTTCGGCATCCTGCCGATCCTGTTCATTGGGGGCGTGTCCTCGGCCGCGACCAACATCCTGTTCCTGATGCTCGCCGACATGGGCCCCGACTTGCAGATGCTGATTGTCACGATTTCCCTGGACAATTTCAGCTCCGGCCTGGCCACCTCAGCCTTCGTCGCGTATCTGTCGAGCCTGACCAACCTGAAGTTCTCCGCCACTCAATATGCCCTGCTCAGCTCGATCATGCTGTTGCTGCCACGCTTGATCGGCGGCTATTCGGGGGTCATGGTGGAAAAATTCGGTTATCACGATTTTTTCCTGATCACCGCCCTGCTCGGCGTTCCGACCCTGCTGCTGATCGCCTTGCACTGGTACCAGGAAAACCGCCGCGAAGGCTTGAACTCCGATCCGGAATCGCCGCCGACCCGGCCCGCCGAAGAGTCGTAGGAAATTTCAGCAGGGCGCCGGAGAAAGCGGCGCCTGGATCCGGCGGCAGGCCACGCGCCTGTACGCCAGGGCATCTCGCCCGTACAATGCTGCGTCACTTCTCGTCATCAGCAACCGACAACGGCCAACCATGCGCACCAGTCAATTTTTGCTCGCCACACAGAAAGAAACGCCTTCCGACGCCGTCGTGATCAGCCATCAGCTGATGCTGCGTGCTGGCATGATCCGCAAGCTCGCTTCCGGCCTGTACACCTGGCTGCCGATGGGCTTGCGAGTGATGCGCAAGGTCGAAGCCATCGTCCGCGAAGAAATGGACGCCGCCGGTTCCCTGGAAGTGTTGATGCCGAGCACCCAGCCGGCCGAGCTGTGGCAGGAATCTGGCCGCTGGGAAGAATACGGCCCTGAGCTGCTGCGCATCAAAGACCGTCACGGTCGTGACTTCTGTGCGGGCCCGACCCACGAAGAAGTGATCACCGATCTGATGCGCAACGAGTTGAGCAGCTACAAACAGCTGCCTATCAACCTGTACCAGATCCAGACCAAATTCCGCGATGAGATCCGTCCACGCTTCGGCCTGATGCGCGGCCGTGAGTTCATCATGAAGGATTCGTACTCGTTCCACGCCGACCTGGCCTCGCTGCAAGTCACTTATGACCGCATGCACCAGGCGTACTGCAACGTGTTCACCCGCCTGGGCCTGAAATTCCGTCCGGTTGAAGCCGACAACGGTTCCATCGGCGGTGCCGGCTCCCATGAATTCCACGTATTGGCCGAGTCCGGCGAAGACGACATCGTCTTCAGCAACGGCTCCGACTACGCCGCGAACATCGAGAAGGCCGAAGCCGTGCCACGGGAAACCTCCCGCGCCGCGCCGACCGAAGAATTGCGCCTGGTAGACACGCCGAACACCAAGACCATTGCCCAATTGGTGGAAGGCTACAACCTGCCGATCGAGCGCACTATCAAGACCCTGATCGTGCGCGCGGAAGAAGAAGGCAAGCTGATTGCCCTGATCGTCCGCGGCGACCATGAGCTGAACGAAATCAAGGCCGCCAACCAGCCAGGCGTCGCCAGCCCATTGGTCATGGCCACCGACGCCGAACTGCGTGATGCCATCGGTGCCGGTGCAGGTTCCCTCGGCCCATTGAACCTGTCGTTGCCGATCATCATCGACCGTTCGGTGGCATTGATGAGCGACTTCGCCATCGGCGCCAACATCGATGACAAGCACTATTTCGGCGTGAACTGGGAGCGCGACCTGCCGGTTCCAACCATCGCGGACCTGCGCAACGTTGTTGCCGGCGACCCGAGCCCGGACGGCAAGGGCACCCTGGAAATCAAGCGCGGCATCGAAGTCGGGCACATCTTCCAGCTGGGCGACAAATACAGCAAAGCCATGAAGTGCGAAGTACTGGGCGAGAACGGCAAGCCGGTCACCCTGCAAATGGGTTGCTACGGCATTGGCGTGTCCCGCGTAGTGGCGGCAGCGATCGAACAGAACAACGACGAAAACGGGATCATCTGGAGCGACACACTGGCGCCATTCCAGATTGCCCTGGTGCCGTTGCGCTATGAAACCGAACAGGTTCGCGAAGCGACCGACAAGCTCTACGCCCAATTGACGGCCGCCGGCTTCGAGGTGCTGCTGGACGACCGCGACAAGAAAACCAGCCCAGGCATCAAGTTCGCGGACATGGAACTGATCGGCATCCCGCACCGGATCGTGGTCAGTGACCGCGGACTGGCCGATGGCAACCTGGAATACAAGAGCCGCACCGAGGCCGAGCCACAAGCGCTGCCGGTCGCCGACGTGCTGTCCTTCCTCCAGGCCCGTATCCGCCGCTGAGACCAGATAGAGACGTCATGTTCAAGCGAAACACCTTAGCGCTGGGGGGCGCCGCACTGTGCGGCGCCCTGCTGGTCAGCGGATGCGCCAACCAGATGTCGCAACGCACCGAGCACGAAGAACGGATCGAGCGCAAACTGCTTGACCATAGCCTGCAGATCGATGTGGGCGAACCCAAGGTGCTCGACTTGCCGCAGCGTCGCGTGCGCATCAACGAACAAAAGACTTTTGAAGTGACCGAGTTCGAGGTCACCCGCCATTACGACCGCTATACGCCCTACCAGCCTTGGCGGGAGGTCTATGAGATCCCGCTGGGTGCGGTGGCGGTAGTGGCCGGTGTCGGCGCGAACGTCGTCAATGTGTTCGCCTTGGGCACCCTGCCCGACACGGCGACCCGCGACTGGATCAGCTACGGTTTCGCCGGGCTCAACCCGTTCATGAACGTTCCGTCCAACGGCCGGGCGCAACAGAATCTGGCGGGTATCGACGAAGTCCAACGGGACAAGCGCACCGAATATTCGAGCCTGCCCTGGAGCGAGCGCCCGGTCCAGGTGAAAGCCGCTCGCCAGACGTTCGAGCTGAGCACCGACCGCAACGGCGTGTTGCGCTTGAACCTGCTGGAAAGCCCGTTCGCCGAGCATGACCTGAGCCAGTTCGGCAAATTGCAGATCAGCGTCACCGATGCCCAGGACGAGGTGCATACCGACTCGTCCCTGAGCATCAGCAGCACGTTGCGCAGCAAATTGGTGGAAGCCCATGCGTTGATCTATGACGACCTGGAAGATGACGAGGTGAGCCAGTGGGTTCACCGAGTCAAGCGGCTGTCGGAGCTGGGCCTTGAAGAAGAAGCCAGCGAGCTGGAGCAGAGCCTGATCGAACTGACCCGCAATGATCCGGAACTGCAGGCCGAATTCCTGAAAGCCCTGACCAAGGACGGCGGGCGGCTGGTGGCGGACCCGGGCGCTAGCTGAGTGGATGCTCCCCTGTGGCGGGGGAGCTTGCTCCCGCTGGGCTGCGGCTTTACCGCTCAAACAACTCCAACTGCTCAAACCCACCCCGTAAATCCTCCAGCCGCACCCCTATTCCCAGCAACCGTACCGGCTTGCCGCCGCGGTTGAAGGCCTGGGTCAACAGCAACTGATAACTGCCCAGGTCCCGCCCTGCCCCGGCCTGTTCCAGGGTGGTCTGGGTGAAGTCATGAAATTTGACTTTGACGAACGGCTTGCCCGGACGGTAGCTGCTGTCAATCCGCGCGATGCGGCCGCTCAGGGTTTCCATCAGTTCGGGCAGCTTGTCGAGACAGCTCTGCAGGTCGGGCAAATCGACGTCGTAGGTGTTTTCAACGCTGATGGACTGACGCCGACTGTCGTTATGCACCAGGCGGTCGTCAATGCCACGGGCGAGGCTCCAGAGTCGCTCGCCAAAACTGCCGAATTCGCGCACCAGCGCGAGCTTGTCCCACTCGCGCAGATGCCGGCAATCGACAATACCGAGCCTGTTCAACTTGTCGGCGGTGACCTTGCCGACACCGTGGAGCTTGTTCACTGGCAAGGCCGATACGAAATCTTCTACTTGGTCGGGGGTGATGACGAACAAGCCGTTGGGCTTTTTCCAGTCACTGGCAATCTTGGCGAGGAATTTGTTCGGCGCGACGCCGGCAGACACAGTGATGTGCAACTGATTGGAAACCCGTCGGCGAATGTCCTGGGCGATACGCGTGGCGCTGCCTCCGAAATGCGCGCTGGCGGAGACATCCAGATAGGCCTCGTCCAGGGACAACGGTTCGATAAGGTCGGTGTAATCACTGAAAATCGTATGGATTTCCTTCGACGCTTCCCGATAGGCATCCATCCGCGGCTTGACGATGGTCAGGTCCGGACAGAGTTTCAAGGCGTGACCGGAGGACATGGCCGAGCGCACGCCATAGGCCCGCGCCTCGTAATTGCAGGTTGCGATCACGCCACGCCGGTCCGCCGAGCCGCCGACCGCCAGGGGTT
Source organism: Pseudomonas marvdashtae (assembly GCF_014268655.2). Classification (NCBI taxonomy): domain Bacteria; kingdom Pseudomonadati; phylum Pseudomonadota; class Gammaproteobacteria; order Pseudomonadales; family Pseudomonadaceae; genus Pseudomonas; species Pseudomonas marvdashtae. The sequence continues at coordinate 384 of NZ_JABWQX020000004.1, read as the reverse complement.
TGCCGGCCAGTTGCGGATCATCGCGCATTTCGATCGCGGCATAGAAGCAGTCGCAGTCGACGTGGATGATTTTGCGTTGCGTCATATAAAGAAGCGGTACGTGGGATGGATCGGAGCGCCAGTATCTCACTCGAACCTGTACATAGCACCAGTAGTTTGAAAGATCCTTCAGCGGACGCGGAAAAAGCCTACATGAATGTATTTCTTCAATCGCAGTGGACCGCTCGATAGAGCGCTAGCCCTTCCCAGGCCTGCGTCACAGCACTGCAACATTCGCTTTTCCCGAGGCTAACCACTTGAAGCGGAACAGGTTTTTCAAGTAAAGGGGTTGACAGAGCGTCGATCCTCTGTAGAATGCCGACACACAGACGCGGGATGGAGCAG